>JAJYOS010000084.1 GCA_021796055.1 Bacteroidota bacterium | reverse complement strand
GCCGAACTGAAAGAGGTTTGGATTGAAACCCAGTGTGTAGAAGTCGGGCCTGGTTCCTATTACTTCCCCCGTCACCAGACTACCGAAGCGTTCCTCCGCCTGAATGCCGTCGATAGGTCCCACTCCCGAGATGTCGTCGTTGACGTGACGACCGACCCAGACATTGATGTCCCGCTGACTCAGTCAAATATCCCCGTATTGCTCATGACTGCAGGCGTCTCCTACAGCCGGATTCTAAGCGACTATCTTGACGGGTCCGTAATCGACGTCAATCTTTCAAAATATATTCCGTTCAATTCCACGGACATCACTCTCATGCTCTCGCGACTCGATTACAGGTTCGGAAGCGGCTCAATGAGACTGATACAAAATCAACCCAGCTTTCAGCTGACGACGAAGCTGCTGGGCAACCTGTTCCTGAATCTTTTTTATCAGGGTACTTACAGCGGCAGAACGAGTTATGGCACTTTCATGGGAGGAATAACGGAGAGATTCTAAGGTACACGACCGGAGATTTAGGGAGAAATCTTTCGGTCACAAAACAAACAGAGAGGGACAAAATATGATACGCAAACTAACGATAGGTTTATCGATAATACTTCTGTCAACGGCAGTCAACTTGCAAGCTCAGACGCTCAACGTCGCTCAACAGGGCGATAAGGCCTTGTTGTTCAACTTTGTCGGATTGAGCACGCTCAATCTGAACGCTTACCAGGGTGGAATCGGAGGTAAGTACTTTTTGTCCGATGGCCTTGCAGTCCGCGCGATGCTGCTTTTCGGCCTGGATAACAAAACGACAAGCGGGGTACCGCAGTCAACGGACAATTCCCTTTCTTTCGGCATCGGAGGCGGGATCGAGTACCACCTTCCATTAGCTTCGAGATTAAGCCCTTACCTTGGAGGTGTCTTCTCATTCCTAAACAGCGCAGAGACGACCAACCCGGGAGGTGGCAGGATAAACTCCACATCTTTTGGCCTCGGTGCGATCGGTGGGCTCGAATATTTCTTCAATCAAAACTTAAGCCTTGGCGCAGAATACCAATTCGGGATATCAAGCACGAACAGTTCCGAAACCGGTTCACCAAGCACAAACGAGCTCAAACTCGGATTCCAAACGGCGGGATTGACACTGGCCGCTTACTTCTGAGGTACTTAATGTTGTCCTCATCAACCGGCACGTGTGAATTTGAGGGGGAATACCTTTCCCGATTCAACGAGTAAGCCTCAAAGCGAAGAACAAATGGGAATAGTGGGGAATCTTGCTTGAGCAGACGTTCGGCCTTATGTCAAGTGTACAAATCCGCTGCCTGATGATGTCGCGTCTCCTCCCCCGCTTCCTACCGGCAAAGCTAAATCATCCGATGTCTGGTAAGTTTTCCTGACCCCGCCAAAGAGGATTCAGCGCGGGTCCCCTGCCAGTTCAGGTCCGTCCGATGAAGTCTAAGAGTGCATTTATGAAAGTCAGCGGGTGAGGTGGACACCCCGGAACGAAAAGGTCTATCTTGATCTCCCCGAGGAACGAACGGTTCAGCTGAGCGGAGTCCGCAAAAACGCCGCCGCTTATTGCGCAAGCCCCAACCGCTATCACAACCTTCGGATCACCGATACTCCTGTAGGCATCCAATAACGCAGGTGCCATATTCTTTGTCACCGGTCCCGTAATCACTATTCCATCCGCATGTCTCGGAGATGCAACGAAATCGATTCCGAACCTTCCCATATCGAAGTTGACGTTGCCACAAGCATTCAGCTCCGTCTCGCAGCCGTTGCAGCCGCCGGCAGAAACCTGCCTCAATTTCAACGAGTGACCGAACATCCGGTGTATTTCCCTCGTCGCTTCGATGGCTTTTTCCTGGTATTCATCAAACTCAGTCCCCGAAGATACGATCAGGTGATTTCTGTCCGAGCAGCTGATCTTGTGCGCGTTCGTGAACTTAATGGCGCCCTCAGAAACGCTTTCACATTCACCGCAGAAAATGCATTTTCCAAGGTCTATTGACAGCGTGTTTTTAGTAATCGCACCTGTCGGGCAGACATCTATTATCTTCTGCCAATCGCCCGTGTATTTCGATTCGTCGATGCTGGGAAACCCGCGATGAGTCTCCATCAGGGCGGCTTTTCTTATGTCGGGTATCGCCTGACTACCGTGTTTCAGCCTTAGCCTTAACAAATCTAACATTTCACTTCCCGCGCCTTTTCATAGATCGAATCCACAATATGATAGGTTGAAGCTCTTATTGCATAACGGGAAATCGGAGATTCCCTCTTCACGAACCGCTAATGCGAGTGCGAACCAGTTGTTGAACGACGGGTCTTTGACCTTTACTTTCCTGATTCGCCCCTCACCATCTGTCATGACCACATACGCGATCTCTCCGCGCCATCCTTCAGTCAGCGAGATCACGAAGGTGTCCTTATTCAGCCTGCCAAGGTCCTTCCTTAGCTCTCCCCCCGGGAGTCTGCCCAGCTGTTCCCTCATTATCCTGATCGACTGCTGAATTTCCACAAACCTGACATAAGCGCGGGCAAAGACGTCGCCACTTTGAAGGGTAAGCTTGTGAACCGGGACAAACTCGAACCCATCGAACGGGTGGTCCGAGCGGATATCAACCGCGACGCCGCTCGCTCGTGCGGCAGGACCTACCATTCCAAGTGCGACCGCGGTTTCTTTTTTCACTATTCCGGTTTTTTCAAACCTTTCAAGGACGGACGCAGAGGAAAAAAGCACTTCCGCAGCAAGCGCCACGTCTTCATCAAGTTGATCGACAACGCGTGACACATCGTCGAGCAATCGCGGTGTGATGTCAAAATTCACGCCGCCCAAGCCAAGCAAACGCCGTCCAAAGCGGTTCCCACACAGAGCCATAGTCGTGTTTATGACTTTTGTCCTGAGGGCCCCGAAGACGGAACTGCCCGTCAGGTAAGCAACGTCACCTGACAGCGCCGACAAATCGCCAAGGTGAACTGCAATTCTCTCCAACTCCAATGCAACAGCGCGGATAACCTTCGCCCTGTTCGAAATCGTAACATCTGCCAGCGATTCCATGGCTCGAATGAAACCTCCCGCATGTCCGATCACCGTGTCACCTGCCACAGATTCGGCAAGTTTCTCCAGATAGATCGGGCGGTCCGCGTTTCTAACAAACAGTTCTTCCACGCCGCGGTGTTGAAAACCGAGCTTGATCTCAAGCTGGTACACTTTCTCTCCGTGGCAGGAAAATCTGAAATGTCCCGGCTCGATGATTCCTGCGTGGATCGGTCCGACCCCTACTTCATGAACCTCTTCACCCTCCATGCTGAAGAACTCGTATTGTCTCTCCGAATGGTCAATTCCCGGTATCCCTGTTCGAACCGGTTTCAGCCATGGATGTCCTTCGGGTGTAATCCCGAATTGCTCGTAAAACTCCCTTTCGAACAGATGGGCAGGCGGCGCTTCCGTGGTTATCGAACGGTAAGATTTCTGATCCGGAAACTTGGAACAAGCCACAGACAACCTCGACGCGTTGTCGTCCGCCAGAACTGCGTACAACACGACTCCGTCGGACGTCTTGTCCCCGAAGAGGAGAACCAACCTCTCTCCATTTTTGATCCTGGAGATCGTCTGAGATCTTAACTCTTCAATCGTGAGCAGCGGTATCTCACCGACCGGGACCGCCTGCGCATTACTGATTTTCAACCAGCTCACTTCAACACTCCAAACTACCTGAGAAACCCGGCGGCCTTGTTGATGAGATCAAGCGCCTGATGAGGCATATCAGTTCCGACTATGAGAAGAATAATCAGCAGAACAACTTGCGGAGCGTAAGCCGGCAATACGGTCTTTATTCTCCCCGTGTCGTCCGACTGCGGCTCGCCGAATGCCATATTGAAAACTGCGCTCCCCATACCAAAAGACTCTATTATTATGAACAAGAAAAAGAGGACAGCGAGCCAGCTTTCTCCGTTCAGCCAGAACGCCTTGATGATGAAAAACTTGCTGATAAAAATTGGAAACGGCGGTATTCCGATTATTGACAGCGCCGATACAATCCAGAGCCAGCCCGTTACAGAATCGCGTTTAAGCAATCCGCGGACTTCTTCGACCTTCTTGCTTTTGTAGTCACGAAGGATATTCCCCGAGGTCAGGAATAGGGATGTCTTCGAAAGCGAATGCGCGAATGTGTGAAGCATTGCGGCGAAGAGCCCGGGCTGGCCCAGGCCAACTCCGATGAACATTATGCCCATATTCTCGACAGATGAATAGGCCAGCATCCGCTTGTAGTTCCTTATCCGCAGCATGAAGACCGCGCTGACGAACAGGGAGAGAAAACCCGTCAGAAGCAGTATAAAATTGGAGAACGCCTCCTGGTGAGCGCGGATGAGAATCTCCTGCACTCTCAAGAGACCGAGGAATGCGGAATTGAGAAGCGTCCCGGAGAGAAGCGCAGAGACCGGCGAAGGCGCTTCCGAATGTGCATCGGGGAGCCAGGCGTGTATTGGTGCTATACCCGCCTTCGTGCCGATCCCGACAAATATGAATGCGAAGGAGAGCTTCAACCAGAACGGATTTATCTGGGATGCATGCTCGTAGAGGTCGCTGAAGAACAGCGAACCGACACTCTCGCTCCCTATCGAGAGAAGTATTATTCCGACGAAAGCCAGCGCAATTCCGATGGAGCAGATGTAGATGTACTTCCATGCCGCCTCTAGAGACGACTTCTTCTTTTCGAAGTATATCAGCAGTGCGCTCGTCAAAGTCGTGGCTTCGACAAAAACCCAGAGAAGCGCAAGATGCGTCGCAAGGATTACTCCTGCCATCGCAACGACGAAGAAGAGCATCTCGGCGACATAGACAGACTCCTGCTTCGCGCTGAGACTGTGGGCTTTGAAATAAGAAAGGCTGTACACCGCAACGCCTGCAAAGACCAACGCCATCACCGCAAAGAAATAAAGGCCGATGCTGTCGAATCTGAAATATTCGAGAAGCCATCCGGGCAGCCACGACCACGCTATCCCGCGCCATTGCAGGAAAGCGACGGCGATATACACGGACGCAGATCCGAGCAGCGCAGTGCGGTTCACCGACTTCCTCCTCGCTGCGAGGACGATCAATCCAAGAACCAGCGGAAGTATAATTACAAGACTTATCATGACTAGTCCTTCAGCTCTGTGAGGACGTCGACGTGGCTGCCGTCGTAGATCTCGTGAATTTTGTTGAAGAAGATTGCGAAAAGAAAAACCGCGACGAAGAGATCGAGCAGGACGCCGATGTTAACCAGCATCGGAAGCTCGTTTGCAACCGAAAGCGAAAGCAGGAAGATCCCGTTTTCGAGCATCATGTAGCAGAGGATGTGAGTTATTATCCTTTTCCTGTTTACAATCAGGAATAAGCTGAGGATGATCATTACTATTGAAACACCGAAGTACAACGGTTTGACCGTGCCGCCGGTCCTCGACGACCAGAACGCAGCAACGAAGCCGAATATAAATATGCCGCTGGCAGCAAGAAGGGAGTAGAACTGTGAAATGTACGGCTCGACCTCGCGGACGGTCTCGTTCTTGCGAATCACGGTCAGGAGGAAATACGGGATGACAGCAGCCTTAACGACCAGCGTCTCGAAAATGAGGAAGGTAATGTTGAGCCAGCTGATCTGTCTTATATCTATAACTACAAGGAAAAAGAGTATCAAGCCTTGGGCAGCGAGCGCCTTGACGTATGCTTCTATCCGGCTGACGGCGGAGACATACAGCATCGTCGTACCGAGGAGAATAATCAGGATGTCGCTCATTTGATTCCTCCGAACAGAAAGAATGCAACCACCGCGAAGGCGGTCAGAGACAGGGTCGTCATAAGAAATAGAAACTGCGGAACATGAGAGATCCTCGTGCGGGCAATCAATGACTCGACTGCACCGACCGACACGAAAACGAAGACCAGTATCCCCGTGAATAACGTCAGCGCAGGAACCAGAGCCGCATGGGACGGCACGAGCAGGTCCGCCATCAACATCGAGATAATGGTCATCTTTAAAGCGGCCGCGTATTGTATGAAGGCCAGGTCCGGACCGGAGTAATCGAGTATCATCACCTCGTGTATCATCGTCAATTCAAGATGAGTGTTGGGATCATCGACGGGGACGCGGCTTCCTTCTGCGAGGAGCATGATGAAAAGCGATGCCACCAGTAGTATTTTCACGAGCGGCGTGTACGCCGCGGCCATGTTGACTGCACCGAAAATCGTATCAAATGATGAGTGATGAGTCAACAGACCGACTGAACCGATGACGATAAAAAACGCCGTCTCTACTATTGTGGAATAGGTCGCTTCCCTGCTCGCCCCCATTCCCTCGAAACTGCTGCCTGTATCCAACGCCGCGAGTACGGTCATGAACTTCGCCAGACCGAGGAGATAAGCGAACATGACAAAATCGCCGTCGAAGTGCAGCACGGAACCGAACATCGGAAGCGGCACCATCATCAACGCGAAGAGAACCGCAGCGATCGTTATTGACGGTGTAACCCTGAACACGAAAGACGTCGTTCCGCTTATCACTTCCCCTTTTCCGAGAAGCTTGAAGAAATCATAGTAAGGCTGAAAGATCGGCGCCCCTCTCCTCCCAGCCCAAATCGCCTTCACCTTGTTTATCAATCCGATAAAGAAAAAAGGAGAGATTATTATCAGGATTTCCGCAGTCGCCTGTACCATCACCGGATTCCAAAAATCCAGACGAGGAGAAATACGAGGAAGATCAACCCGTATAGAATATACTGCTGCATCCGTCCGCTCTGTATCCAGGAAAACATGTTGAGAGATTTGTTTAGGAACGCTACCAGCGGACGAAACACAAATCTCTCGGAAAGGTCCTGCGTGTGACTTTCGAGCGATGCTCCCACCGGAAAAAGAACCGGCTCTTTCTCAATGTCAATTCCCTGCGGCACAAATTCGGCAACGAGCCGCAAGAACGGTTGGGCGAACGAACTGCTCGTGTACTGGACCCTGCTGCTTCCCACCTGGTAACCGCAATCCCATGTCTTGAAGACCGTAACTTTACGATTTCTGAGTAGAAGCGTCCTCAAACCCAGGAAGAACAAAAATAGGCCGACAAAAGCTATGAGTACCGTCGAGAACATTCCGAAAGTCGGCAGGATTTCCTGAAAGAAGGGGAGCGACCCGACGGGCATGAATTGCAGCACGACATTCTTGACCAGCATAACCGCGAACCAGGGAAAGAACCCAATCCCTATCATGAAAACCGTAAGAATGCCCATCGGGATGAGGAGAGTGCGCTCCTTTTCGTTCGGGACCGATTTATATTTCGTCCGCGGGGATCCCAAAAAACAGACTCCAAATACTTTTGTGAAGCAGAGCAGCGCCATGGCTCCGATGAAAGCCAAACCGGAAAACCCGATGAGGGCGGCAACGACCATCGGGAGCGTGTTCATTGAGAAGCTCTTTGCTAATCCAAGATAGATGGCAAACTCGCCGACAAAACCGTTGAAGAGCGGCAGCCCGGTGATAGCTAGAGAGGAGATGACGAACATGGACGACGTAAGCGGGAGATATCTCGTTAGGCCGCCCAGCCGGTCCATAGTCCTCGTATGAGTTTGAGAATAAACAACTCCGCTTCCGTAGAAAAGCGTACTCTTAAATATGAAATGATTCATCACATGGAGGGTTCCTCCAAGGAATCCGAGTATCGCGACAACAGGATTATTGTAGACCAACCCCAGCATCCCAACGCCAATTCCCATCCCGATTATGCCGATGTTTTCTATGCTGCTATACGCCAGCAATCTCTTTATGTCCTGCTGGGCGATCGCATTCATGATACCGTAGATTCCCGTGAAAAGAGAGACAAGCAAAACGCCGTATGCAATCCTGTAATCAGGGACTTTGGCAATCAGGAGGATCCTGAGGATCCCGTAGATACCCAGCTTGATCATCACACCCGACATGAGCGCCGAGACACCCGTCGGCGCGGCCGGATGAGCACGCGGAAGCCATGTATGCATCGGGATGAAGCCTGCCTTCGTGCCGAACCCTATGAAGAAGAGGATGAAAAGAAGGATTGAGACGTTCCCGGAATTGCTCAGGACAGAAGTAAAGGAATTAAAATCAAGCGAACCGGATGCGGCCGATGCCCAGGCGAATGCGGCAATGAGAAATGCCGCCCCAATCTGCATCGCGACGAAGTAGTAAAGACTCGCTTTCCGGACATCCTCTTTCCCGTTTTCAAATGCAACGAGAAAGAAAGAAGAGATCGACATTATTTCCCAGAGTATAAGGAACAGAATTGCGTTCTGTGCAACGACGAGCAGAAGCATGGAAAAAGCCATCAGACCCAGGAAAAAATAGTACGCGGAAAGCGAAGCTCGCTTGCCGACATACATCTTCGTGTAGCCGATGGAATAAACAGATGTGAGAAAAGAACCAACGGATATTATCAGAGCGAACAAGGAGGCAAGCGGGTCCAGTTGGAGTGAGGCTTCGCCGATTGGCTGAGAGAAATAAACGGGCATTGCAAGATAGCCACCGCTCAACAGCGTGGCGATAATCTCGGGGAGAATAAAAAATTGTGCTGCAACGGCAAAGAGGAGGAAGATTACCGCCTTCGTCTTCTCTTTAGCAAAAATCGAAACAACACCTCCTGCGAGAAACAACCCCGCGCCGGCGAGGAAATCAAACATCAGCCAGCGCTTCCTTTTTCTTCCATTCGCTCTCCTTCGACCGGACAAATTCCAGGATGTCATCCTTCGGTGCGCGGCATCTCAGCTTCTCCAGGAAGATCTCGTTCTGACAGAGATGAGAAATCTTGGAGAGGACTTCGAGATGCATACGCGGGGTTGCCGTGAACAGGATGAAGAGGGTGTGGACCGGCTGCCCGTCAAGTGCGCGAAAATCCACCGGCTCATCCGAATAGCAAATCGACACACTCGCTTTGTTAGGGTCGGTGACAATCGGATTGTGCGGGTGAGGAATCGCAATGCCATTACCGATTGCAGTCGGCATCAGTTCCTCACGGGTAAGCAGGGCTAATAGGACGTCATCCTTCGACAGGCCGGAAGGCATCGATACGTTTTCGACTATGCTTGTCAGGACTTCTCTTACGTTGTTACCCTTTATGCCCGGGACAACTTCCCCTCTCTCCAGTAGCGTCAGAAGGCTGTGGTTGTTAATCCCGAGATTGATCAGTGAGGAAGACAACTCGATCTTGTTGCTCAGTATCCACTCATTGATCTCTGCGCGGCTGAACCGGTATTGGTGGTTGATGCGGTAACAGGGGATCTTCTTCTCCTTGATCCATCGATAAACAGTCTTCTCGTTGACCTGCAGCAACCCGACTATATCTTTGATTTTCAGTTCCACTACATTGAAAATTTATACGAATAAAATAACAGGAACGAAACAAAAGTCCAATACTCAGACGTATTCTCACCGAATGTCCGCTAATGTCCTGAGGCCTATTCCCCTTTGAAAACGGATTCATTTGAACGATTTTCTCCTTTCAGCGATGCCGCCTGTCAGAAATCATCTAATCTTCTACATTTGCATCTCCAGGCATACCTGCGTCGCTCAGTTGGAAACATGACATGGGGAAGAACAATTGGACGAAATGTTGCCACACGCAATACGTCAACCGCATCATGAAAGGGGGTAAATAGTTTTTCTCAATTCTTCATCGGTATCTCAAGCCCCCCTCCCCTTGCGCCACTAAAAGAAAGTCCCGCCTTGACTGCTCATGGCAGGACTTAGAAAACTCATTAAGAGGTGGACTATTCCGGTCCAGTACGCCCAACTTCTCAACGGCTGTTTTGTTACTCTGCAGCCGGACCGTACAACGTCATAACTGGGACGTGCAATACGGACAACGCAACGCTTGGACGTTGATAGTTGATTGGCATTGAGGACAGACCTTTGTGTTAGGCAATGCGGCCCGCTGCTGCCGCTTCAGCTTGTTCATGAGCTTCATGACCATAAAGAGAGCCCAAGCAACAATCAGGAAAGAGACCACGCTGTTGAGAAACAGTCCATAATTGATTGTGGCGGCGCCCGCTACCTTCGCCGCTGCAAGAGAGCTGTAGTTGCCCGGCGAAAGATTTATAAAGAAGTTGCTGAAATCCATTCCACCCAGAAGCAGGCCGAACGGAGGCGCTATGATATTGTCCACCAATGATTTCACGACCGTCCCGAAAGCTGCACCGATGACAATACCAATCGCCATATCGACGACATTCCCTCGTCAGTATAGAAAGCACTCATAGTAATTCCGACTTATTCATAGACGGGATCCAGATGCGGCCGTCTAGAAAATAGAATAAGTCAGTCCGACCTGAAGGCCTTCTTTCATCTGCGTCGTCAGCGACTGATCCTTCTGATAAACTAAATCGTAAGTAAAATTAACGTTTATGAAAGAGTTTACTTTCGCGACAATCAGGTTGTCCCACCTGACATCCCAGACGGTCAGGTCATTGAATCTTGTGAAGAGGCGAAGGCCGGTTGTTAGGAGTACGTTGTCGGCAATCTGAAGTCTTACCTGTGTTACAGATTCCAGGCCGGTTTCCAGTTTGAAGGCCTCCACTTTATTCGGCGTAGCCGGGTTGTCGGTGTATTGGCGGTATTTGTTTGCAAAAATCTCCTGAGTCGCTATCCCGAGTCGGGTCGTCAGATTTTTCAATTTACCACATTCAAATCCGACACTTTGAGTTACATAGCCTGGGTCGAAGAAGTTCGCGATCGGAACCGGAGCGGTCGAGCTGTACGAAAAACCCTCGGCGACGGTCGAAATTATCATGTTGCTGAAAAAAGGATCCGTGGCCCAGCCGATGTTGTATGTCAGCACGTTTTCAAACAGCAAACTGTTGTCGGTTGTAAATGATTCCGAACAACACAGGGGATACAGAACACGTCGTCTTCTTTGTTTCCTTCCGGCGTGGTGCCGATAATGAGACGGAACGTTTGCGTGAGAAGAAAAAGCGAATATATATATTTCCCCGTCCTTATAGACCTGCGGAAATTTCCCTGCCTCGTTGTAGGCGGCGGAAAGGTCGCCCTCAGGAAAGTCAGGTCCCTCCTCGAATTCAACGCTAAGGTGACTGTTGTCTCCCCGAGACTCTCCAAAGGACTCATTGCCCTATCGACGGAAAGCAGAATCAGAATTATCAGGAAGCCGTATTCGGGAACATACATCGGGGAGAATAAGTTGGTCTTCAGCGCCACCGACAACCGTGAGGTAAACTTGCGGGTATCGGAGGATTGCAAGCGCAAAGGTGTTTTGTTGAACGTTGCGGACGGCCCTGCATGGTGTGACTTCATTCTGCCGGCAAACGTGAAGCGTGGCAGCCTTATAGTTTCAGTTTCATCCCAGGGAAAGGCGCCGTTCTTCGCGCGGGATACGAAAAAGAAACTTGCAGCAATCCTCCCGGCATCAGCAGCCGATGTGGCCGAACTGGCAGGCGAATTCAGACGGCGGGTTCTCTCGACCGGAGACGGTAGATCGCAGGCTGAAAAAGATAAATCGTACAAGAAATTCTTGTCCACGGATTGGGAGCGAATTCTGGCGACAAAGGGGAAAAGGAAGACATACAAGTATTTGGAAGATATCCTTAGAGAGACTGTAGAAATGAAGGACAATTAGGAAACCGTCATGGATACTCCGGTACAGCGTCTCAAGCGAAAAGTACTCCTGTCTTTTTCGATTATCATTATGCTGATCCTGTGCAGCGGTGCTCTCGGCTGGGAGATCACCCGGCATCTCGAGAGAAGCAGCAAGACGATGGAGGCTGTTCACCTCTTCAAAGAGGCCGAGCTCCAGCTGAGGAGAGAGGAAAAGAACCTTCTGATCCGAGGCTACTCCGTCGAGCGATTTCACAATTGGCAGAAGGCCAAGGAAGATTTTTATCAGCGGCTGGGTGAGCTGATCGGGTTGAAGGCGCTGACAGACAAAGAAACCGGCGAACTTAAGTCGAGCAACTCTGCGATGTCCGATACATATAGAGAATTTCTGGATGACATCAAGTCCGGAAAGCTGACTGAATCCAAAGTTGCCCGGTACGATGGTGAATTCAAGGAAATCGGCCGGAGATCACTCCGTTTGATTGACGGTATTCTGGCGAGAGAGCAGGCAGTGGCAAATGGAATGGATTCGAAGGCGGATATTCTGATAGTTTTCTTTTCAGTTGTATTCATCGGGACAACCGCATTTCTCGTTATCAACGTACTCAGGAACCTATGAACCGGCACGAACAATACGGGAAAGTGTACATCGTGGGCGCCGGACCCGGCGACCCGGGGCTTATGACGGTCAAAGGACTCGAAAGGCTCAAACAGGCAGACGCTGTGGTCTATGACAGGCTCGTCAGCGACGATCTGCTGTCATGTTGCAGGGAAGGTTGCGAGAAGATCTACGTCGGCAAGGAAAGCGGATACCACCCCATCGGTCAGGAACAGATTACCGAGATCTTAATCCGCAAGTCGAGACTCGGGCTCAATGTTGTCCGTCTCAAGGGCGGCAACCCGTTCGTTTTTGGAAGAGGCTCTGAGGAGGCTATTGCACTCAAGGAAG
>JAJYOS010000083.1 GCA_021796055.1 Bacteroidota bacterium | reverse complement strand
GGAGAGCTGCGACATCGCCGCCTCCGATCACAAGTCGGCGGCCAATTTCCTGATTGCCTGCCGGTAAGCCAATTACCTGTGTCGGCGACTAAATAGCGAATCGCCCAGTGACGGTCATCGAAGTAGAATTCCTTGACCTTCCCTATTTCTCCATCGAGGCTGTGCAAACTGTAGCCCTTCAGTATTTTAGCTGTGTTCAGCATAGTAGTACTCTTTTCTTTATTTTGTTCTGTCAAGTTCGAGAACATCGCGGACCGACCTGGCTATCATATATTCTTCGTCCGTGCGAATGACGCGGACCGCAACCCGGCTTGCGTCCGCGGAAATCACAGGCGCAGTCTCTGCATTGCGCGACTCATTTAGTTCAATGCCGAGGAAGCTCATCCCTTCACAGATGCGCGCGCGCACGGCCGGCGCATTTTCTCCGATGCCGCCGGCGAAGACGAGAGTATTCAGTCCGCCGAGCGCGGCAGCGAAGGATCCGATCCATTTTTTCGCCTGGTAGCAGAACAGCTCCACGGCTTCCGCCGCCCTTACGTCCTCCTTTTCATGGTCGAGCAGATCTCGCATATCGGAACTGGTCTCGGATACGCCGAGCAGACCCGATTTGTGGTTCACCATTTCGTAAAATTGTTTTGTGGTTATCTGCTCGGTTCGGGCGAGATAGGGCGCAAGGCCGGGATCCAAATCGCCGGAGCGCGTGCTCATCACCAATCCCGCGGTCGGTGTGAAGCCCATGCTTGTGTCGATGCTTTTGCCGTCACGGACCGCGGCCATGCTGGCGCCGTTGCCGAGATGAGCGAGGATCACGCGGCCCTTAGTTGCCGCCGGGTCGCCGAGACGCGCGAGCTCTTCCATCAGATAAGCATAAGACAAACCGTGGAATCCGTAACGCTGGATCCCCTTCGCGTCGAAACGCCGTGGAATGGGAAGGAGCCTGGCCACGCGCGGCATGGTTTGGTGAAACGCCGTGTCGAAACAGGCCACCTGCGGCAGTTTCGGATGACGCTGGCGGAAGGTCTCGATAAGTTCAATCTCGCGCGGCATGTGATCCGGATCGTTCGGGCTGATCCGATGCAGCTCATCCAGCAGCTCTTGTGTGACAATCTCCGGATCGGTATGTTTCATGCCGTGGACCACCCGGTGTCCCACCGCCCGGACCGATTCGAAGCTATTCTGCTTTTCGAGCCAGTCAATCAGGAAATTGGCCGCCGACTTGTGATCGGAGGCGGCGATGTCGCAGCTCTCCTGCTGGCTTTTGTTCGGGTCATTGAATGTCAGGTTGGTATCGCTCAGTCCGATGCGGTCGACCTTTCCATGAAGCCCTCGCTTAAGCGATTCTTCGACATGGTAGAGCGCGAACTTGATGCTCGACGAGCCGCCGTTGATCGTAAGGATACGCGGGTCAGCTGGTGCCATGGATGACTCCTTCGCTATTCTGCAATCCAAGCGCAGCCAATTCCGAGCACGTCGACCTGTAATCCGTGTGAAGAATACTCCGAATCCCCAACCCTTCCGCGACCTGGATAAACATTGGGGTATTCTCGATATAGACCACATGCCGGGCAGGTACCTTGGCGATATCCAGCGCAAGCCGGAAGATGTCCGCGTCTGGCTTGCGAACGTGGACATAACACGAGGAAATATAAGAATCCACAAACTCGCTCAATTTGAACTTACGAATCCGATATGCGTTCAATTCTCTCGCCTCGTTGCTGACAACGGCGATCTTCAATCCATATTCCGCCTTGAGATTACGGACCAGCTCGATCATTTCGGGATGAGGCTTCGACTGGGCAAACATGAAGTTCCGAAACTGAGCGGGAGTGAACGGCCGCTTTTCGTAGAAGACTACGCGGGCAAAATATTCTGCTGGCGTGAGCTTTCCCTCCTCGTATGTGTCAAAGGTCAGGTGGTGGCGCTCCTCCATCTCAGCCAGGTTCAGGTTGAATTTCATCGCCGCACGTTTGCGGGCTTTATGGTCCCACCCGTCCGTAAGCAGGACGCCGCCGATATCCAGAAAGAGTGTCGTAATTCTTTTTGATGGTTTCATTTACACAGTCCTCGAGTTTCCGTTCTCACGTCGGCAGTGTTCCCAATTCCTGGAGCGAACGCAGAAAAGTGATTACATCTTCCCGGGTTATCATGCCGATGACACGGTTACCCCGGGTGATGGGCAACTGGTTGACTCCATTACTGTCCATCTTCTCGAGTGCAGCCCACAACTCCGTATCAGGCTCCACGCGTTTCAGATGTTCCAAAGGAAGCATAACCCGAGCAGCACTGGTAGTTGCCCATTCGAGACGCGGCACTTCCTTGATCCGATGTAAAGTCATCAAACCGACGATGTTATCCTCCCGGTTGACGAGGAAACAGCGCTGCCCGGTACCCAGGATGTGTTCGTCCACCAACTGCTGCAGCGTCAGCTCTGCGGGAACGACGGCGCAATGACTTCCACCGACTTGCGAGACCGTATGGCCCTCCAGCAAACCGTGAGACATCGCCTGCTGCACCTGGCCGGAAGCAGCGTTGTCGAGAAACCAGCCGATGATCACGATCCATACCCCTCCGCCAATTTTACCGGTGAGCATCTGCCAGACGCCGAAGAAGATAAACCCAAAAGCGAAAAAGCGGCCGATGTTTGCTGTAATGATGGTCGAGCGGCGCAGGTTTTTCGTGATCGCCCACAAGATGGTCCGGAAAACGCGACCGCCGTCGAGTGGATAGCCGGGAATCATGTTGAACAACACCAGACCCAGGTTGATGTAAGCGAGGAGCTTCGCCAGTCCAAAGAGGGGCTCCATTCCGGCTGCGAGCGGCGTCACGATGTAGAACAAAAACGCCAGTGCCAGGCTCACCAACGGGCCCGCTATGGCAATAAGGACCTCGGCGACAGCGCCGGGCGGTTCTTTCCCGATCTGTGCCACACCCCCGAAGAGGAAAAGCGTAATGCTTCGTACGGGAATCTTGTACCACAGCGCCACCGCAGAGTGCCCAAGTTCGTGGAGCAGCACGCTCGCAAACAGCATGACGACCGCGTCCGCGCCCACGATCCAGTACAGCAGCCGCGACCAGTCCTTGAACTCGGCTGGAAAGTAATTGCGCGCCAGCATCCAGGTGAACAGCGTGAAGACCACAAGCCAGGAGTAATCCAGGCCAACCGGTATTCCCAGGATTCTGCCTATCGGGATGTTGTGTCGCGTGATGAACGTGCTTCCTTTTTGGGCAAACCGCCGCTGTGAAGTTTCCGGTTCGAGTCGGTCGTTCGTTTTCGCGGGTATCACCGCTTTTCCCTTTCCATATGAAACGCTTCTTTGTTGAAGTTATTCCGGCTTCCGGGTCGCACTCTCCTTTTCCTTGTTCGCTTTCTCCTGGCCGATCCCCATAGTCAGAGCTGTTAACCCGGCTACGCCGCCAAGCTGCATGGTATCCACGGCTGAACTGGGCACTATTACGATTGTCGAGTTTTGCTTCAATCCTTCGTAGAGCATATTCATCGCTCTCAGATGCAACGCCACAGGGTTGTTCGTGTAGGTCCTGGCCGCTTCTTCAAATTTCTCGGCAACCTGTCTTTCCGAATCTCCCAGGATTACCCTGGCCTGACGTTCTCTTTCAGCCTGAGCCTGCATCGACATCGCATCCTCCAGGGCTGAGGGAATAAGTACATCCTTCACTTCCACCGAAATAACATTGATGCCCCACGGTTCCGTTCGTACATCAATGACCTTCTGGAGCTCGCTGCTAATCTTGTCCCTGCCTTCCAGCATGTCCGAAAGCATGGTCTTGCCGATGATATCGCGCAGAGCTGTTTGAGAGGCCCAATTTATAGCGCTCTGATAATCGGCTACATCAAGGGCCGCCTTCTTGGGATCCAAGACTTTCCAGAATAACACTGCCTCTACATCCACCGGCACCGTATCTTTCGTAAGTGTCTTCTCAGCTTTGAAAGAAGATGTAATCACGCGGGTGTCAATCCAGTAAGCTATCTGGTCAATGACCGGGATAATGAAGAACAGCCCCGGTCCTTTAAGAGCGCGGAACTTGCCTAACCGCAATATCACCACCTTTTCCCATTGATCCGCAACCTTGATTGCGAGAGAGACAACGAGGGCGATAGCAAACGCAACGATTCCAATCAACACGCTGACAGTACTAGCCGAGGCACTATACGTGGCGAATGCTAAGCCTAAACCAATGCCAAAAATTACTATGAATATTAATGCTGCAAAGGAACTGCTCTTTCTCATTTTGATTTCCTCATGATTTTAGGTAATTGAATTCTTTTTCCGTGATCTAGTTTTCGAAGACTTACTTATCGATTGAAAACCTCCCGTTGGAAATGTGATCATCGCTGCCACAGGATTTGAGCGGCTTCCTGGGGAATCGCAACACCGTCGCAGCGCGGAATCACTCTCGCTGTATAGTCCGCCAAGGGGCGGGCCCGAGAGACGTTCGATCCGGTCGCGCGAGACCGTCTGCGGGACAGCCCAGGGGTTATGCGTGATTTTCCACAAAGCGGGATCAAGCTGCCGCCAGACTTCGTCGGTAGCATGATTCCATGACCATCGCATATTCAGCGCCAGTTCGGCCAGCGAATCGAAACCATCAATGTCGGTGGGCAAGTAATCCCTGAGTGGGCTGCCGGTGCGAGAATGAGCGTTCACGATTTCGCCTTCATTCTCTTAAGGATCTCATACGCAGCTAACGATGCCGTTTCCTGAGCCGTGTTGGATTCTAATGCCGCTGTTAGAGTTGAGAGCAAGTCGGTGAAACCATCCTCTTTCTGATTCCGCAAAACATGATGCGCTCCATGGCACAACAGATCAGAATCCGGCCCACGTTTGATCAACGCACGTAATAGCGCGGGCCACGCGGCCTTTTTGAACTTTCTCAAAGCTTCGGCAGCCAACCAAGTCACGTCGGTGTCGCTGTCCTCGAGTGCCTTCACCAAAGATGGTATCGCCCCGACATCGCCGATCGCGCCGAGCGTCTTGGCTGCCTCCCAGCGAACGTGATCTACCTTCGAATTCTGCAATGTCTGCGCGAGTGAAGAGACGGCGGGTTTACCTATGACAACAAGCGATTGTCTTGCTTTCTGACGAATCGTACCGTCCTTGCTCGCGAGCATGTCCACCAATGATTGTACATTTGTGCTGGCCCGTTCCTCCCTAATCATCGGTGTTCCTCCGAAGGTATCGGCGCGGCGGAATAGTAAGCAGTGACGGGTTTGGGAATGCTGACGAGCATTGATGGCTCGGCAGGCTTTCCTACATACGGGTATATTTCCATCGTTCTTTCCTCAATTACTCCGATGACTTTTTCTTGAGCGTCTCCATCAGCTTGTCGAATGGCTCCACGAATTTTCTGACTCCTTCGTCCTTAAGCTGTTGGGTCACCTTGTCGATGCTGATGCCGAGTTCCGGCAATCGCTCCAACACCGAGCGCGCTTCCTTCTCGTCCTGTTCGAGCCGGGCTTCCGGCTTTCCGTGGTCGCGGTAGGCATCAATTGTCTCCGGCGGGGCGGTGTTGACCGTATCGGGTCCTATGAGGGCCTCGATGTATTTCACATCACTGTAGTCCGGGTTCTTGGTGCTCGTGCTGGCCCATAGCAGCCGCTGGACCTGAGCGCCCTGAGCAGCGAGCTTCTTAAACCTGTCGCTGCCGAAGACATCCTTGTAGATTTGATAGGCCATTTTCGCGCTGGCGATGGCAACTTGTCCGCGGGCCCTCTTCGCGAGTTCCGGCTCACTGCCGCCCTCCGCGATATGTTTGTCCAGCATCAGATCCACCAGCGAATCGATGCGGCTCACAAAGAAGCTGGCGACCGAGGCCACATGCTTGACAGGTTTTCCCTGCGCCACACGCGCTTCAAGACCTCCAATGTAGGTTTCCGCAACCTGCCGGTAGCGAGGTAACCCGAAGAGCAGCGTCACATTCACGTTGATTCCTTCGCTTATGAGTTGCTGAATGGCATGCAGACCGTCATACGTCGCCGGGACTTTGATGAAAACGTTAGGCCTGTTTAGTGCGGCCCACAATCTATGGGCTTCCTCAATGGCACCTTTCGTGTCGTGTGCCAGATGGGGATTAACCTCAAGGCTGACATACCCATCTTTTCCGTCAGTCCTGTCGTAGAGAGGCCGGAACTCGTCGGCCGCGCTCTCCACATCGCGCTGACTGATGGTTTCGTAGATTGATTTGACATCCTTTTTCTCGGGTGCCATCTCAGGAATGTCCTGGTCGTAAATGTTGCTTTCCGCTATCGCCTTCTCGAAGATGGCCGGGTTCGAGGTCATCCCTCGCAGTCCATCCTGATCGATCAAGCGCCGAAGCTGCCCGCCTGCGATCAGATCACGCCGGATGTAATCGAGCCAGATCGACTGACCGAGCGCGTTCAATATTTCTAAAGGATTCTCTTTCACATTTTCATCTCCCTGTGCTCCAGTTCTGTTGCCTCGGATATTTTCACATATGGTAATGGAACAGCCGGGGTTACCGTTACAGTACAGAAGCGTTGAATATCCGATCGAATCCGATCTGCATCCCCCCAGTCATTCCAGTATGCCACTTTCAGTCTCACGGTACGAAGTCCGACTGGATTGCTCGCAAGAATGGAATAGGAAAAATTCATCGGAGACGACCTTGAAAATATCTTTTCAATAATTTGCGCTTCGCGAGATGAACCAAGATCGTCCCGTATTCCCCAGAATGGCTCATACAGAGTTGGAGTGTACGTTTTGAATAATGCAAGAAGGGTCTTTGCCTTGCCGATAATTATCATCGTATTCCATAGGATGCCTTTGTGGTGGAGCTGGTATGCTGTGAATGCATCTGGCTTTTCAACAAATCGTGAAACACTATACACCCGTTTCGCATCGTTGTCGACGATCTGTTCGTCCACGACGATCCAGCCATATCCGCCTCCAAACTGTTGCGGGTCAGCGCCTAAGAGTATGAAAGACTTCGGATTTGCGCTGACAGACTCGCAGGAGAATTGAATATGCTCCATAAACTTCTGTTCGTCCAATACGAAATGATCGGAAGGGAACAGGCACACTGTCGCCTCAGTATCGCGCCGGTACACGTGGAGAAGCGAATATAGTATTGCGGGACCCGTCTCTCGATTGAACGGCTGGACGATTACAGTTCCAGTGGGACGATCGGCAAGTTGATCCCCTGCGTAGCAAAGTTGATCTTTGCCCACCACAGTCAAGGGCTGTTCAGGTTGAATGAGCATCTCTGCGCGGTCAATGGTGTGCCTGAGCATCGATCGGGTACCTGTAAAAGTACAAAATTGTTTTGGAGCTTCGGTGCCATATTGTGAGTGGATGAACGACTGGAGACGCTTCCCTTCACCGCCCGCTAGAATAATCCCCCATACCTGCGGATCCTGCTCGTACATGATCTTCTCCTCATATTGCGATGTTCTGAAGAACTTCTGCGCGGCACTAACGGTACTCATCGTGAAAAATCCGGGTCGGTTTTCCGAATCTAGTGCCAGACGCTATGGTAGAAGTATATCCATAATTCTGTAGGCAGAGAATGCCTCCAAGGGATGAAAAGAGGGCTACATCTCTTTCTATGGAGAAGACTTAGCGATTCTAATCAGTAGTATCGACAGGATATTCAGATAATCGGTATTTGTCCGGCGCGTCTTAGGCCGGCACTTACAGCAGAATAGGACTCCACTCCGTTACAAGCCTGATGGTCCCACTCCCCCTGCCTGGTGACATGCTAATGCGCGCAGGTCCCCTCATATTCCCAAGTGATGCCCATCCCAAATGCCGCACCGAGTATCAGGACTCGCACGCTGTCAATCATATTCTATGATCAGGATGATGATTCCATTTGTTTCATGAAGATGAGACCCACTTGTTCACCGTTTCAATTTCCGTTTTAGTCTGTCGGCTTCGTCTTTAACGGTATTGATCGTTTCGGTGACGTTTTCCTTCAGATCATCCGCTCTGGAATTGACCTCGTCCGCGATGTCTGCAGTGGTTTCAGCAATTCTTTTTCTCGTGACTTCACCTTTTTCCGGTGCGAACAACACTCCCACTATGACTCCCGCGGAAAACAATCCGACGGCGCCCCAAAAGACCTTACATAGATTCATAATCTCCGCCTTTCTTCGCGCAGTTAACGGGTATCCGACCGTGTTTTGCAACCACATCGCCTCTCTTCGCGGGTCGAGAACATCGCCCCACACCGATTCGATTCTCTGCGTCATTGCATCGATCGTGTGATAAAGTACCTTCAGCGGTTGTCAAGCGTAATCGCCCAAACGGATAAAAAGGGATTTAATGCTTCGGAATGAGAACAAACGATTTCGCCATCGTCAGAGCGATTACCAATATCGCGCCCTTGGTTTGCGTACATCTGTCTGAAGCACATTGTGTTTGTATTCCAAATGACAGAGTCAATGTAGCTGCAAAAGTAGTCCCGCGAAGGAGACAAGATGGAATGGCGGCAACATTCATCACAATCAGCGGCCCATAGTGTAAACGTAATTCTAGGGAATGCTCCTCCAAAATGCCGCGTCGAGTATCAGATCCCGCACGCCGTTAATCATGAATTGAGCGCCTATGCAGATTAGAATAAACCCCATGATCCGCGAAAGGCTGTCCACTCCGTTCACGCCGAGGAGGCGCCGTAGAGTTCCTGCCCCGCGAAGGACCAGCCATGAGATAACCGCTGTAATGACTATTGCCAGTACCACACCCGAATAAGCGAAGACCTTGTCAAAGCCGTGCCGGACATCGATGGATGACGACATGGTAATGACGACCGCGATGGAACCGGGTCCGCTCAGGCTCGGCATGGCGAGTGGACTGAAAGAGATGTCGCGTTTCTGAAACGCCTCCTGCTTTCCTTCCTGCGTGATGTGTCCTTCGCTGGGAAACAACATGCGAAACCCGAGAAAGCCGATCACCATTCCGCCGGCGATGCGGATGCCTGGTATTGAAATGCCGAAGGCAACCATTATCAGGTGACCTGCCAGAAGAAATGCGACCAGGATAGCCGTCATGTATATGCACGCGAGTGTAATCTGACGATTCCTCTCCTCCCTGCTGAGGTGAGCACTGATGCCGAGAAGGAGAACGGCCGTGCTCACGGGATTGACGATGGGGAGAAGCGTTACGAGCGTAACGAAAATCCATGAGAAAAAACCGGCAATATCTTTCATGACACTACCTTCGAGAGTTCAGTGACAAACAGTGTGGCGGGGTTCAACCCGCATTCCCTGATTGATGAACGCATTCATACCTTCTCTATAAAAATTAACGACACATTCACATCACGCTCGCTATGGTAACAACACCGGAGAGCGTTATTAAGATGCAGGCAATTCGATTTACCCACCGCAGCCCCACCACATCAAATTTCGCCTTAATGAGAACAACAACCGAACTAAGGGAGATAAACCATAGGAACGAGCCCGTAAACACTCCCAATACAAGGGCTGACCCGGAAACATTTATAACCCCGGCTCCCAGCCCGAGGGCAGCAAACACAGCAATGAAGGCACAAATGGTCAAAGGATTAGTGAGTGTGAGAAAAACAATATAGAAGTATGTCCCGAGCATCCCACTGCTCTGGATCCGATACTTGGGATCGGCGGGTTTGGCACGGAACGTCCTTATGCCGAGGAAAAGAAGAAGTGCGCCTCCAACCAGTCGTATCCAGACCCTTTGACTGTCCAGTGCACCCGAAATAACAGTCAGTCCGAACGCGGCGACACAACCGTAAAGGAAATCCGCTGTTGCAGCTCCGAGGCCGATTATCAAGCCACGCAGACGCCCCTCCGTTAGAGTTTTTCGAATGCACATTATTCCAATCGGCCCGATCGGCACCGCCATCGCAAAGCCGACAAGGACTCCTTTAAGAAAAAACGTCAGTTCCATTTAATGATCTGTTAATCAAGGAGTTTCTGTGAATAGTCTTCGGTTCGACATACAATATCGTTGCCCGATTTACCTTTCTCATAAACCGCACTTCTTGAACAGATAATATTTCGGGAAATCAATTCCGAATGTAAAGAGCGCGGACAATCCCAAAACGCTGAGGACTATGAACAGGCTTAGTGAAGGAACAAGGAGCCCGAACAGGCTTATAAGCGCAATTCCGACAATCGCCGATGTGCTTGATACGAGCAGCCCTTTACCCGGGAGCGATGACCAGAAATGTTTTCTTTCCCTGACGATCATCACCCTGAATTGGCTGTTGAATATGAAACTCAGCATTACGAGCGAAGTCAGTTCACTCCACTGCAGACGGAAATAGTTGATGCCTATCAGGCTTACAACAATATCTCCAAGGACATAGAATAGCGCCGGGACAAGAGATGCCAGGATAATATTCCTTACGTTCCACTTATTCGGATTACTCGTACTCTTTACATTGTCGGTTGCCAGAGTCATGCTCACGAAATCATTCGCAAACACAAGCAACACCATTCCAAGGAGAGTAAGTAAAATATTATGCAGCCAGAAGAAGCCAATGGAGAGAAACACGACAAATTCTATGACCTTGACGACTTTATTGATAACCCATGTCAGCATCCGCTGATATGTCTGCCTGCTTATTGTCACCGCATCGATTATTACACCCACGCCGGATTCCGTCAAGACCACGCTGGCGGCAGCTTTTGCCACATTCGTCGAGTTGCTCACGGCTATGCCCATCTCTGCCTGTTTCAGGGCGGGCGCGTCGTTAACTCCGTCTCCGGTCATTCCGACAATGTGTCCTCCGGACTGCAATAGAGTTACGACCTTATATTTGTCTTCGGGATATATTTCCGCAAACCCGTCGCATTCATCGACAATCTTCAACTGATTGTCCACGCTTAGATCTTTTATATCCGCCATGCGAATGATGTTGCTGCCGATGCCAACCTCGCTGGAAATTTCTTTTGCGATGTCGATGCTGTCGCCTGTAAGCATCAACGGCTTAATGCCCAGCTTCCTCGCCTGCTCTATCATACTTCTTGAATCCGGTCTTGGCGGATCAGCCAGGGGGAGCAATCCTGTGAGTTTGAGAGTGTTTAAATCATCTCCATCCGACCTGGCAACAGCTATCGTTCTGTAACCTTTCCCGGAAAAGCCATCTATGGCTTTCTTTACTTCATCCGAGGTTCCTTTATCTACATCATGGCACAGAGACATGATGACCTGCGCAGCCCCTTTGACAGCCCTGAAGCGCTTCCCGCCGGCTTCAATAGTTGCCTCTGTTCTCTTTGTAGAGGGATCGAATGGAGTATAGGACACCTGTTTGTAACCGTCAGAACTCACTCCTGTTGCCCTTGCGTAATGGATAATCGCAAGATCGATTAAGTCCATTCCTTCCGATTGCGATGTCAATGCCGCTACCCTCAGTACATCTTCCTTCTTGTTCCCGGAAAACGGTATACTGTCGACGACCGATAGCTTGTTTTGAGTTATCGTGCCTGTCTTGTCAAAGCAAATAATATCTATCGAAGCGGCATCTTCAACGGAATCAAGCTTCGTTACCAGCGCCCCTTTTTTTGCCAGCTCGGTCGCACCGACGGATTGCACAATGGTCAGGACTGCCGGAAGAGCCGCGGGAATAGCTCCGAGAAGAACGACAATTACGAAGGTCAGCATTATTATAATGCTTAAATGCATCAGTAAAGCAGATGCTGAGACTAAAACAGACGCGGCAATACCGAGGTAAATCAGATATTTAACCACAGTCATCATCATTTCTTCCTGATGTGACTTCGGCTTGGCGGTCTTTACCAGCTCAGCCGTCTTGCCAAAAAAGGTATTCGCGCCGGTGTTAACTACTATACCAGTGGCTTCACCGCGCCTTACTACGGAGCCGGAGTAAATAATGTCCGACGGATGCGCGTCTGTGGGAAGGGATTCTCCGGTCAGCGCCGACTGATCCACCGATAGTTCACCGGAAATAGTCTTTGCATCCGCGGGTACAATGTCGCCGAGTTTCACGGAGATAATGTCTCCATCTACAATTCCTTTCGCGTCTTCCTCCGACCATTTCCTGTTCCGCAAGACTTTGGATTTAATTGCCAGTTTCTTCTTCAGCAGGTCCATTACTTTTTGCGAGCTGCTTGAGTGCATTTGACCTATGACGGCATTTGCCGTCAGCAATGCAAAAATTATTATTCCTTCGAGGGAATGATTCAGAGCGAAGGAAAGCCCCATGGCAATTTCCAGCAGCCATGGCATTGGACCCCAGTAACGGAGTATGAACTCAAGAAGCGGATGTTGCTTCTTTTCCACTATTTCGTTGTTACCGAATTTTGCAAGTCGATCCTTTAACTCGGAATCGGACAGTCCGTCAGCAGTTGTCTCCAGAAATTTGTATGTCTCTTCTAAAGAGATCGTTTTATATTCAGATGTATTCTTGATCTTATTTTCCATAAAAAGGCTCTCTCGCATTAACTTGTCCAATGCCGGCCGCGACCGTTCCGGTCATTCCGTTGTGCATTCCTACAGAAGCCGCTTATCTTACGACGTACTTAAACTGCATGGTTTTGTAACCCGTGCCGATATTGAGATTGATAGTAAACAGGTATTTCCCTCT
>JAJYOS010000082.1 GCA_021796055.1 Bacteroidota bacterium | reverse complement strand
CCCCTGTATTCTATTTTCGAGGCAAAATCCTTCCTGAGCATGTCCTGCGTTAGATAAGTGATCGTGAGGACCGGGCAGGTTTCGGACATCCCGTAACCGGAATATACGTCGATCCCAAGTTTCAAAGCGGCTTCCGCCAACCCTTTCGGCAGCGCCGAGCCGCCGATAATCACCTTCCATCCGGAAAGACTCAGGGATTTTGACGCCGCAGCCGACGTGAGCAGGTGAAGTATTGTCGGCACGCAATGCGACAGCGTAACTTTCTCCTGTTGAAGAAGTCTCAGGAGCATTTCCGGCTCATACTTTCCAGGGTAGACTTGTTTGACTCCGAGCAGAGTGGCCATGTACGGCAAGCCCCACGCATGGACGTGGAACATCGGTGTCAGCGGCATGTACACATCGTCCGAGCGGAACCTTCCCTGAGTCTGATATGCGCCGACTGTGCCGGTTATGGAGAGAGTGTGGAGAACAAGCTGACGGTGGGAGAAATATACCCCCTTCGGTTCGCCCGTAGTCCCCGTTGTGTAAAATACCGTTGCAATGCTATTCTCATCGAAATCGGGAAACTCAAACTCCGGCTTGCTCTGCTTCAGAAGTTCCTCGTATTCTCCGGCAAATTTGAGCTTGCCTCCCGGTCTCGCTCCGGTATCGGTGAGAAGGATGAATTCGCTGACAAACGAGAGATCCGTCGAGGCGTTTTCAAGCAGGGGAACAAATTCGGAATTGACAAGGACCACCTTGTCCTCCGCATGTCTCATCGTGTAGAAAAGCTGTGCCGGGGATAGTCTGACGTTCACGGTGTGAAGGATTGCACCGATCATCGGTACCGCAAAGTACGCCTCAAGGTAGCGGTGGCTGTCCCAATCGAGGACGGCAACCGTATCGCCGGCGCCGATTCCGAGTCGTGTCAACAAATTCGCAAGCCTGCAGATGCGACGGTATAATTCCCGATAGTCGTACCTGATCAAATCCCTGTATACGATCTCCCTGTCGGGCTCGTATCTCATACCGGAGATCAATATGTTTTTGATAAGAAGCTGGAATTGGTAAGCCTCCGGCTCACCACGGATCATCTTGGTCCCTACCATCTCGTCCTCCTCCTCGATTTTGACAAACTTACGACAACCCGTGAAAACGCCGACGTGCGAAAGATCAAAGGGCGGTACGACGTCCGACAAAACATTTTGCGCCTTCGCTAATTCAGAACCGATGCTGCCTGGTGCGACACGCAAAGTTCATCTGCGTTCGATCCATGACTTCAGCTTCAGCTGGAAATCGGGGGCCGAGACGGTCCAGCCGTTGTCGTACACGACTGCGTTCACAAGGCGCTTACGGGAGAAAGTATCTGCCGGCTCAATCCCCTTCGTGACCTGCCATGAACTGTCGGTAACCACTGTGTCTTTTCCGTTAACGGCAAACAAGTTGCATCCTGCTGAGCCGCCGTTGTCGTAATTAGCGGACTGGATAACAAATGTATTCTTTCCCTTTCTGAGAAACTTGCGGATAAAGAAAAACTTAACGCGCTTCATTTCGACATCCCACGTCAGTGTGCGCCTCGCCTTTACCTGTCCGACCAGACTGCCATTGATGAAAAGCTTGCAATACGTGTCGCCGATCAACTGTGCTTCTGCATTGACGGACAAATTCTGGAAAGATACGGTCTTCACAAAGGTGGCCGAGTCAACTTTCGTCCCTCCCTGGGTGTACGGATAACTGTTGGGGTAGTATATGAATCCGGACTGAATCTTCTGGTCATAACCGGCGTTGCCCGCGAGAACCTCGTTCGTACCGGCCCTGAGTTCTGCCTCCTGGTCGTCAAACCGCTGCTCGATCAGCTGAAGCATGGGGCGGCGATTTGTCCGCAAGTAGATCCTCACATAATCCCGTTTTATTCTCGCGAGTTGACCGAGCAGATCCTTCTCGATGTCGCCAATCTTGTCGTTTTTATCCTGCGGCGTCATCGAACTGTCGGCAGCGATTCGTCTCATCTGCCTGACGCCGGAGACTTTGTCCGCCCAGTAATCATTGATTCTGGCGACGAGGATGTAAATATCGAGGATGTCCCTGTTCGCCCGTACCAACCTGCTCGCTTGAGTGGAAAGAGCGATGACTTCCGGCATGGTTGCCTTTATGCTCTCGACGCGGAGTGGGGCATCTGCCGCGGGGACATCGAGAAATGGCGCGCGCCAGAACTCGTACCACGTAATCTGATTGTTCAACGAGCTGAGAAGCTCATACGCAATTCTCGGAAGCGCGGATTCCGAACGGAAATACTGGTGGAAGAAAACAGTCTCGAAATGAGCCGGCGAGGCTTCTGTCGGATTCCAGGCGCATTCCGCGCCCCAGGCGTAACCAGGATAATTAAGCTCACGCAACTCGGCGGCGCCGTTATCGTTCCATGTCGATACGATGACGCCCTCGGCTCCGGCATAATAACCTTGACGTGTGAAATCCTGAATATTCGCGTAGCTATTGTAGAAATTCGGAAACGGTCCGGTGAATGTCCAGACTGCAGGACAAGCCAGGACATTGAAGCCGGCATCTCTGAAAATCTTGATGCTTGGATAATCGAACAAAGCACCGTAATGCCAGTCCACTATCGTGATATCCTTCGGTATTTCCGCGAGAATCTGCGGGTTCTTGAGAGGGATATCACCGTACATCATCACCTTCTTCCCCAGCGATTTGAGTACCCGATAGAGCTTCAGGTAATACTGTGCGTGTGCTTCAGCGATACCTAACGAATCTACAAGCGCTTTGCTTGCGCCGAGGCCTACGTCGAAGCTCTCGTCGGCCGCCATGTTGAAGTACTTGCTGGAGAACGCCGGGGCAATCTCCGTCAAGAGGTTCTTCATGAAGTCGAATGCAGAGTCGCTTGAGATGTCGAGGCACGCCGCCCCGGGAAATTCCGCATACCCGGAGAATTCCGGTTTCTCCAGTACATCTTCCAAGTGACCGAGTGTCTCAAAAATAGGGATCACCTGGACGTGATAAAGTTTTCCGTAAGCATCGAGCTCGGCCACCTGCTCCGCCGTCAACGGGTCTCTGCCTTCGCTGAAGTCCGGATAGGATTTAAAAGCAAAGAGATTTTCGATATACGGCATATATGTATTCATCTTATGCATCGCAAGAAATCGGATGATCTTCTGGAAATTCGACATCTTCGAGATCTGGCCCCGGCTGATATCGTCGCTTATTCCGCGCATCTTAAGAGACGGATAATCGGCGATAGCCACGATCGGAGCGGTATACCCCTTCTTTCCTTCCTGCACAAGCTGAAGAAGGGAGACCACGGCATAGAAGATGCCAGTCCTGGTTTTCGCGAGGATGTCGATGCTTTTGTTTTCGACAAGCAGTATGTAACCTTCGTCGGAGGTCAGAGCGCTGTCTGCGATCACGGCGGGAATGTTGGAGTCCATGAATCCGTTGTCTGAGATCATCCGCGCGTGAATAGTGATACCGCTCTCGTCCGTAATGTCGCCGCTGAGAAGATTTTTTCCGAAGAAGCCTTTCAGCTCCATGGTGGCAGCTTTGTCATCAGCCCGGTCTGAAAAGTCGAGCGAGACATCTGTGAATGAGACAGTCCCCTTTCCCTCCTTCACGTATTTAGGTGTCGGGGTCACTTCCACATCAGCTCTCAATTTGCACGTGGAAAACAGGAGGAACAGCGCGGCAGCCGATAGCATATATCTTCTCACGACGAGTTTTTCCCTCACATTTAATGGGACAGAATTGGTACACACAAACACAATAGAATGAGACGGGGAATATGCGGCCGAAGGAGATGTGCAAAAATGCCTATCTCAAGTCGAGCACTTCCCTTGCGATAACCATGCGTTGGATCTCGGAAGTTCCTTCGTATATCTCCGTAATCTTTGCGTCTCTCAGATACCTCTCGACGGGGAAATCCTTAAGATAGCCGTAGCCACCGTGTATCTGAATCGCTTCCAGTGCGCAGTCGACGGCAACCTTAGAAGCAAATAATTTTGCCATCGCCGCCTCTTTAGTGAATCTCTCCCCCCTGTCCTTCTTCAGCGCGGCGTTGAGTGCCAGGAGATGGGCAGCTTCG
Source organism: Bacteroidota bacterium (assembly GCA_021796055.1). The sequence goes on along the minus strand of JAJYOS010000082.1, from coordinate 8,525 downwards.
ATGTTTGTGTGCATATCGGCAAGTTTGAACTGAATGGCCTGGAACTCATGGAGGAACTTGTCGAATGCCTTTCTCTCTTTGACATATTTCAGCGATGCGTCAAGGGAAGCCCGCGCTATCCCTATAGCCTGGGCTGCAATGCCTATTCTTCCGCCATCGAGAGTCATCATGGCGAACTTAAATCCAAATCCTTCCTCGTTGATCAGGTTGGCTTTCGGCACTCTGCAATTCTCGAACGTAATCTGAGCGGTGTCGGAGCTTCGGATACCGAGTTTATGCTCCTTTTTCGAGACGGATACGCCCGGAAATTTACTTTCGACTATGAACGCGCTGACACCCTTTGCTCCCTTTGTCCTGTCGGTAGTCGCCATAACGAGGAGGACATCGGCGTTGGCGCCGTTAGTAATAAAATTCTTTGTGCCGTTTAAAATGAAGATATCGCCGTCGCGTGTCGCAGTTGTCCGCTGATTGACCGCGTCGCTGCCGGCTTCAGGTTCGGAGAGGCAAAAAGCACCGAGCAGTCTGCCGGATGCGAGCGCGTTGAGATATTTCTCTTTCTGTGCAGGTGTCGCAAATTTCTCGAGTCCCCAGCACACCAGGGAGTTATTCACGCTCATTATAACGCCCGCAGAGGCGTCGCCCCTGCTTATCTCTTCAAGTGCCAGGACGTAACTCACGGTGTCGAGTCCCGCTCCTCCATGTTCGGGCGGGACCATCATTCCCATGAAACCCAGCTCGGCCATCTTCCGAACCTGCTCGAACGGGAACTGCTCCTTCTCATCGCGCTCGGCTGCCCCGACCACGAGTTCTTTGTCCGCGAAGTCACGCGCGGCCTCTTTGATCATCAATTGTTCTTCCGTAAAGTCGAAGTCTACCATTTCACTCTCCTGTTTTGAGACTGTGAAAGCGGCAAGAGGTGCTACACGTTTCTCGGTTCGTATGTGTAGAATCCTCTTCCGGCTTTTCTGCCAAGATAACCGGCAGCCACCATCTTTTTGAGAAGCGGACAGGGCCGGTACTTGGGATCGCCTGTTCCGTTGAACAGGACGTTCATTATATCAAGACAGACGTCCAGGCCTATGAGATCGGCCAGCGCCAGCGGACCCATCGGGTGGTTCATCCCCAGCTTCATCACCGTATCCACCGCTTCGGACGTGGCAACGTTTTCCATCACGCAGAAAATCGCTTCATTGATCATCGGCATCAGAATCCTGTTGGACACAAAACCCGGATAATCCTGCACCTCGACCGGCACCTTATCGAGCTTGTACGCAAGGTTACGTACCGACTCATATGTCTCGTTCGACGTAGCGAGTCCTCGTACGATCTCTATGAGTTTCATTACGGGAACGGGATTGAAAAAGTGCATCCCGATGACTTTGTCGGGTTTTGAAGTCGCGGATGCAAGGTCGGTTATCGATATTGAAGATGTGTTGCTTGCAAGTATCGTCTCCGGTTTGCAGATATCGGCGAGGGTATGGAAGACGTCTTTTTTCACCTTGACGTTTTCCGTTGCCGCCTCGATGACGAAATCGGCATCCCTGACGCCGCCTTCCAGCGAGGTGGATTGTGAGATCCTCCCAAGTGCCTCATTCTTCTGGTCCTCGCTAAGAACGCCCTTGTTTACCTGCCTGTCCATGTTATGACGTATGTAGCCCATTCCTCTCTCGACCGCGTCGCGCCTAACATCGATCAGCCCGACCCTGAACTTAGAAAGCGCCAGGACATGGGCGATACCGTTACCCATGGTTCCTGCCCCGATTACCGCTACGTTAGTAATTTCCATTTTCACCTTTCTATTATTACTCCCGCCGCCTCTCCTCCGCCGATACAAATTGCGGCGATACCGCGCCTGGCGCCCCGCCTCTGCATTGCGTAGATGAGCGTTGTGAGAATTCTGGCGCCGCTGGCGCCGATAGGATGACCAAGCGCAACGGCTCCGCCGTGTACATCTATCTTCTCGATGTCGAGATTCAGTATTTGATTCACCGCAAGCGAGACGACGGAAAAGGCTTCGTTGATCTCGTAAAGGTCGATATCTTTTGCCCCGAGCCTGGTCTTGTCAAACAATTTCTGAATTACCTTTGCGGGGGCCGTGGTGAACCACTCCGGAGCCTGGGCGACAGAAGCCTGCGCGACAAGTCTGGCGAGCGGCTCGATCCCGAACTCCTTTGCCTTATCTTCCGACATCAGCACGAGCGCGGCTGCTCCGTCGTTTAACTTGCTCGCGTTTGCCGCCGTGACGGTCCCGTCTTTCAGGAAAGCCGGCTTGAGCTGAGGTATTTTTTCAAACTTGACTTTCCTCGGCTCTTCATCCTCTTCCACCAAGGCAGTTGCACCTCCCTTGCCCTGGACTTCGACAGGGACAATCTCGTCTTTAAAGTAACCTTTGTCCATCGCCTGGATTGCGCGCCTGTAACTCAAGGCAGCAAACTCGTCCTGGGCCTCGCGGGTGATATGGCGTTCGCGGGCGCACAGCTCCGCCGCGTTTCCCATATGAAAATCGTTGTAGACATCCCAGAGGCCGTCTTTGACCATCGAGTCGACAATCTTCCCGTCACCCATCCTGTAGCCCGTCCGCGCCTTCTCGAGCAAGTAAGGTGCATTGGACATGCTTTCCATCCCGCCGGCGACGACGATGTCCGCTTCACCAGTCATGATGCTTAAAGCTCCCAGCATAACGGATTTGAGTCCGGAGCCGCAAACTTTGTTGATTGTGGTACAGGGAACGGTGTTAGGCAGGCCTGCAAAGATTGCTGCTTGTCTGGCGGGAGCCTGACCGACGCCTGCGGTCAGAACGCATCCCATAAAAACCTCTCCGACTTGATCGGGAGTTATCCCGCTCCGTTTGATTGCCTCCCTGATAGCGAGCGAACCCAATCTCGGTGCGGTGATACCGCTTAAAGCCCCCTGGAATGAGCCGATCGGAGTGCGACAGGCACTCGTGATGACTACCTGTCTCATATGGACCTCCTTTTTTAGCTGTTCATTGCCTTGAGAAATTCCTTATTGCTCTTAGTCCCACGCATCTTGTCAAGCAAAAAGTCCATCGCATCCACCGGTGAGTAGTCGCTCAATATCTTGCGCAACACCCAGATTCTGTTGAGTTCATCCGGCGACAGAAGGAGCTCTTCATGTCTTGTGCCGCTCCGATTGACATCTATTGCAGGGAATATTCTCTTGTCGGCAAGTTCGCGCGTAAGCACGACTTCCATGTTGCCGGTCCCCTTGAATTCTTCGAAAATGACTTCGTCCATTCTGCTTCCGGTTTCGATCAACGCTGTGGCGATGATCGTGAGGCTACCGCCCTCTTCGATGTTTCTGGCGGCTCCGAAGAACCGTTTGGGTTTGATAAGAGCGTTTGAATCGATACCGCCGGAGAGGATCTTGCCGCTGTGTGGAACAGTGGCGTTGTAGGCTCTCGCGAGGCGAGTTATGCTGTCGAGCAGAATGACAACGTCGTTCTTAGCTTCGACGAGCCGCTTCGCCTTCTCCAGTACCATCTCAGCTACCTGCGTATGACGCTGCGGCTCCTCGTCGAAAGTCGAACTGACGACTTCGGCATTGACCGAGCGCTCCATATCGGTGACTTCTTCCGGCCGCTCATCGATCAGAAGAACTATCAGCCGCACCTCAGGATGGTTGCGGGTTATGCTGTTGGCGATCTTCTGCAGCAGGATAGTCTTTCCGGCTTTAGGCGGTGATACAATCATGCCGCGTTGTCCCATACCGATAGGCGCAAGGAGATCGATAATCCTCATCGAATATTCGCCCGGTACAGACTCGAGGTGAAGCTTCTGATTCGGATAGAGAGGAGTGAGGTTGTCGAACATGACCCGTTCGCGTGTGAACTCGGGGTCGCGGAAGTTAACGCGTTCGACCCTGAGAAGGGCGAAGAATTTCTCCCCCTCCTTCGGCGGGCGGATCTGTCCGCTTACCGTATCGCCCGTCATGAGGCCGAATTTTTTTATCTGCGACGGTGAGACGTAAATATCATCGGGCGAAGAGAGATAATTGTACTTTGGTGAGCGGAGAAAGCCGTAACCGTCGCTGTGTACGTCAAGGACTCCCGCGCTGACTGAAATGCCGGGTGATTCCGGTTGCGGCTGAGCGGCAGCCTCGGCGGGAGGTGTCTCCTTCACCGTGGTGCTCTGCTTCTCCATGATTTTAAATATCACTTCCTCTTTCCTGAGTCCGCTATAGCCGGGAATCTCAAGATCTCTGGCCAACTTATGCAAGTCTGCTACCTTCATCCCCTGCAGCTCCGCAAGATCTACAGTCATCAAAAACTACCTCCTAAGAGATTTTATTACTTGTGAAATGTTAAACAAATTCCTGACTCCGGTGCCGGAACACCCTGAAAAAAATCTGTGTGTGATCTATTTACCCTTCATCAGGCTCAACTGAGGGACCCTATTAGGTTGGGATTCAAAAAGAACGGGTTAAATAATTACAGGCTCTCAAAATTTATTACCGATTTATCCACCACCGGCAATACCTCACCAGCTAAGTAGTGTGATCCCGTAATCAAGAGAAAACTATCATTGTCGGTTAGGTTAATTGCAGCTCTGAACGCTTCTGTGGAATTCTCAAAAACTTGCGCTTCTAATTTAATACCGTTACTCAACTTCTTCAACTCCGCAACCCCCAGGGAACGACCGGTTTGGAGTTGCGTCAAGATAATACGCGAGAACCTTTGCCGCAAGTAATCAAGCATCGAAACAGCGTCCTTGTCCCTCATCACGGCAAAGAGTAAGGTTCCTCCCTTTATGTCGGCCAAAGGGGCCAAGCCATCGACCAACGCCTTCACTCCCTCGGGATTGTGCGCAACATCAAGGATTATCAAGGGCTTACGCGACAGGACCTCGAGCCTTCCCCGGTGACCCGTATTGATTCTGATCTTAGCCAGCCCGTCGTACATCGCCTGCCTCTCAATCCGCATCCCTTCCCTTTTCAACACTTGCAGCGCGGTGAGAGCGGTCAGGGCATTCTTTATCTGGTGCTTTCCACCGAGATCGATCCTCAAGGAATCAAATTCTTCTCCGAAAATCGTGGCATCAAAAAAAGAGGAATCGATCCCGACTTCACGGTCACGGGCGCTAACGACTTCGTTTATGAATATCACATCGGAGCCGGTCTTAAGCGCAGCAGAAGAGAACACCCTCTTCAACGAGTCAGGGCCGACGTTGACGACGGCAGGGCGGCCCGGCTTCATTATGCCCGCTTTCTCGAAGGCTATCTTCTCGAGAGTGTCACCGAGTATATCCATATGGTCCAGGCCGATTCCCGTCACGATAGAGACCAACGGATCGACAACGTTGGTCGCGTCCAACCTTCCGCCGAGTCCGGTTTCTATCACGGCAAAGTCGACTCCGCTGTCGGCAAAATATTTGAACATGATCGCAGTTGTTGCTTCGAAGAAAGTCGCTCGGAGTCTCACTATTTCTTCGTGGAAGTACGCCGTCAATGCCGCTATTTCCTCACCGGAGATTTCACGGCCGTTTATTTTGAACCTCTCCGTGAAACTGACCAGGTGAGGAGACGTGTATAGACCCACCTTGTTCCCCTGCGCCATAAGCACGCTTGCAACGGCCGCACACGTGCTCCCCTTCCCGTTGGTCCCTGCGACATGGACAACTTTCAGCCGCCTCTCAGGGTTCCCTGAGAATTCCATCAGAGCCCTGATATTGTCGAGATCCATCTTGATCCCGAATTTCTCGAGACCGTAAAGGAACTCCGTGCTGGCCTGAAGCGGCGTATTAGATCGCAGTTCGCCGGACAATTGTTCTGCTCCGCAGACTAATGAAGGGTCGTTTAAGAAATGCGTTATACAAGACACGCTCTTTATTCGGTCGGATTGGGATAGATTTCCTGTTCAGCCGCGTTTTAGATGGGGGACATTTTCCAATTTTGCCCTGAGGCTACCGATGAGTTCCGAAACTGCACTTACATTTTCATGAGAAAGATACTCGCCTATCGATTTCAGAAACCCTGCGGGGGCATCGGGCTTCGTGAAGAGAGCCGTTCCGATCTCGACGGCTGTCGCACCCGCAATCATATACTCTACAACATCCTGCCAAACGAAAATTCCTCCGCTCGCAATGATCGGAATCCGCACCGCTTTCGAGACTTCGAATACTTTCGCCATCGTCAGAGGCTTGATCGCCGGTCCGGACAAGCCGCCGGTCACGGTGTGTATCCTCGGTTCGCGGCTATATACATCGACCGCCATGCCGACGTACGTGTTGGCGACCGTGACGCCATCGGCCCCTTCGGCTTCGGCAGCCTTTGCAAACTCGCTGATGCGAGTCACGTTCGGCGTGAGCTTAACGACCAGTGCGCGCGGGAAAACTTTCCTCACACGTTTCACTATCGTTGAAAGAGTCCTGACATCCGTGCCGAACTCAATTCCGCCTTCTTTAACGTTGGGACACGAAAGGTTGAGTTCCAATCCGCGTATCGAAGCGTTCCCCGCAAGAGCTTCCGACAGGGCAACATAATCTTCGACACGTTTGGCGGCAATATTGACGATTATCAAGGCACCGAGCTTGTTAAGTTTCGGCATCTTTTCGTTTATGAAAGCCTGAACTCCTATATTCGCAAGGCCGATTGAGTTCAGCATGCCGCACGCAACCTCCGCCACACGCGGCGGTTCATTCCCTATCTTCGGCTTCAATGTCAGCGATTTTGAAACCACGGCACCAAGTATCGAGATATCGAAATAATCCGATAGCTCATCGCCATATCCGCACGTCCCGGAGGCCGTCATAATCGGATTCTTCAACTCCAGTTCTCCTATGCGGACTCTCAGATCAGGAGTCATAGATCCGCCTCGAATTCGATTTCATTCGACCTGAACACCGGTCCGTCTTTGCAGGCGAGGTAGTAATCCTTTTTGCCGGCCTTCCTCACCGGGCATCCCTGGCAGAGACCCATCCCGCACGCCATCGGTGTCTCCACCGAAAGGTACGTGGGAACGCGGGCCCCGAACTCTTTCCGCATCGATACCAACATCGGAGTCGGGCCGCATCCGAACAGGAGATCCGGCATTCCGTTTTTCATTTTCTCGATGAGTAATTGCACCACGTTTCCGCGAAATCCCTTTGAGCCGTCATCGGTCGCGTACTCGAGATTAGCGGCTTCATCGAAGCCGACGAGCTGTTTGCCGGTTCGAGCGCCATAGTAGAAATGAATATCAGCGGAGGTCTTCGAGGCGGCTCTCGCAAGAATCGGAATCAGCGCGGCGCCGGATCCTCCGACCGCCGCCCAGATCTTCTGGGCACTTCTCATTTCCGGAAAGCCTTTACCCAGCGGACCGTTGAGAACAAGCGACTCCCCGGGCTTCAGTTTGGATATCCTGCGGGTACCTCTCCCGACAGCGACGTAGAAAAGCGACAGCGTGTCTGCAGTGGCATCACAAACTGAAAATGCCCTGGGCAAAAGAGGATCGGAGGTCTCAGGAAAAGAAACCATCAGGAATTGTCCGGGAGTCACGAGAGGGGCGATCAACCGGGACTTTAATCCAGTGATGTACGTACTCTCCGCCACTTCCCGGGTTTGGACGATGATCGCGCTTTCGAGGAAACAGTTACCCGGCAATTGTCATTTCACCCGTTTGAGAATCTCTTTCCGACGTTCCTTCACCGCATTCAAGGAGTCTTGCGGCAGATTCGACTGTGGCTTCTGCATGCCGACCTTCTGTTCCGGGGCAAGGAGATCTTTCTCCGGATGCGCAGTCGAGTCGATTTTCTCCTTCACGGGAAGTCCAGCAGCAGTTGAGTCGACCTTCTCCTTAATGGAGAGCGCAGCCGCAATCGAGTCGCTTATCCGCTTCCGCGCTAATGCACTGTCTCGCGCGGCAGCTTCATAGCCTGTTACCGCAAGCATTACATTTGAACTGTATTTACTCATCGGGAATTTTATGGAAAGCTCTTTGTAGTATGCATAGGCCGAGTCGAGTATTCTGAGTTTGTTCTCATAAAGCCAGCCTATCGTGTACAGCGCCTGCGGGGCGACTCTGGATTTGGTCCTCCTCAGAATCTCTTGAAGCGTGTCCACGGCGGCGGCATAATCTCCCTTTTCCGTCAGTGTTGTCGCTTCCGAGTATTCAGCCTGAGAGGAATCGACATAAACGGGCGGCGGTATCCCGAGCAAGGACGAAGCGGAAACGGCATAAGTCGATCCCGCATATTGGGTCACCAGCTCTTCCAGATACTTCTTACCTTCGGCTGTATCCCCCATGGAATAATAGTATTCACCCAGCGTGTAGAGGACCGACGGATATTCTTTTGATTTGGGGAAATCCCTGACGACGGTCTTATATGCGCTAATTGCCGAGTCCGCCAAGTGGAGCCTGAACATGTACAGCCCAGCCAGGGCCTGGTGCGCCGAAGCGGCGTGCTCATAAAGGGTGTCGAGCATAGCGGGCGTATACTTCACCGTTGTATCACGTCGCTCGACGGCGGCAACGGCATTCTTATACAGACTGTCGCCGAGAAGGACCTTATAACTGTCGACGAAAACGA
>JAJYOS010000081.1 GCA_021796055.1 Bacteroidota bacterium | reverse complement strand
CTGGTGAGTCGCCAGGATTTTCTTGTAGAAATATTCCATGAACAACCCGAACGAAACCGCCACGAAACTCAGAGTCACGGCGAACAACTTCTTCCTGCTGAGCAGGAAGAATAGCACACCGAACGCGATGACGGTGATGATAAGAACAGCGGTCCCCGTGAACTCCGCGACTACTATGGCAAGAGGCGCCACAAGCGCGACAACTACTATCGGAGGAAGTCCGGCCCAGAAGAGAATCGGGAAAAAGATGGCGGTGTAGACTATCGTCGTGCCTAGATCGGGCTGAAGCATTGTAAGAAGCATCGGAAGCCCGACGATCCCCGCCGATATCATGACAACCTGCCACTGCGGCCGCTCAGTCCCTTTGTCAGAAAGGTATTTCGAAAGCGTGAGTATCGTCGCGACCTTAGCCAGCTCTGAAGGTTGACCGCCGACACCGAGAATCCCCAGCCAACTCGTATGACTCGCGACTTTCTTTCCTGCCACGAGGACAAACATCAGGAGAAGGATCGTTACCGCATAGAAGAAGTACGCGCTATTCTCAACGAACCTATTGGACGAGAACATTATGCTGAAGGCGACAATAATTCCGATGGACTGCCAAAGCAAGTCCTTGTAGAAAAAATCGTGCATGCCTGAATTATAGGTTGCGCTGTTGACAGCCAGCAAGCCTATTCCACCGAGCATGAGTGCCAGGAAAAAAGTCTTATAGTCGAAAGATTCCTTGAAGAAGTCGAACACTATCGTCCCGTTACGCGATCATTCATAACTTGGGTGCGCACCATGACGAAAGTCATGCATGTACCTGCTTGCGAGAATGCTTTCTGGTACAGGGCTGGATTTGATGCCGTTCTTATTGAGATAATACTCTATGAGCTTCCGTGCCATCGGAGCGCATATCGCGCCGCCGTAGCCTGAATTCTCAACCATTATGGCGAGGGCTATTTTCGGATGCTCGAATGGTGCAAACGCGACAAACCACGCATCGGCTCTTCCTCTCGGGTTCTGAGCGGTGCCGGTTTTCCCCGACACAGGGATGCCGGGTATCCGAGCGGCGCCTCCTGTACCTCGCGGACCGTTCACGACAAGATACATCCCCTCTCGCACTTTATTGAAGACCTCACGGCTTATAGGGATTGTCCGCTCGCTGTACTGGGTAGAATACATCCTCCCGGTTCTGACATCTTTAATGTAATTCACGAGATGAGGCTGATAATAATGTCCATAATTCGCGATCGCCATAGTATATGCCGCCATTTGAAGCGGCGTAGCGCTAACCTCTCCCTGACCGATCGCGAGGCTCAGGAGGTATCCATTCGTCCACTTATCTTTACCGAATATCTTGTCGAAATACGATTTCGATGGAAGAACGCCCGGGCTTTCGTTCGTGAGATCGATCCCCGTCTTCTGGCCAAACCCGAACAGCCTCCCGAACTTGGTCCATTTTTCGAAGCCGACTTTCAGCATCAGGTTGTAGTAGAAGATGTTGCAGGAGACTTCCAGACCCTGTACAAGGTTGACAACACCATGAGCTTCGCCGTTGTTGCAATGAAAAAGCCTGCCGCCGTAGAGCATCGAGCCCTTGCAATCGATGGTCCAATCGGTATTAACCACATCATCCTGGAGCGCGGCGCTGGCGAGTACCATTTTGAAAGTCGATCCAGGTGGCAAAGCGGCCATGGTAGCGCGATTGAACAGGGGCTTGTCCGGATTGTTAATGAGTTTTTTCCACTGAGAGTCAGACGTGTATCCGGAGAAAACCGCGGGATTGAAATCCGGCGCGCTCGTCATTGCAAGCACTCCCCCGTTATCGGGATCGAGCGCCACTATAGCGCCTCGTTTACCAGCCAGCAGTGATTCGGCCATCGCCTGCAAGCCTTCGTCCACACAAAGGTAGAGATCCGAACCGTCCTGCGGAGGGATATCGAGCTTCCCGTCGTCGAACGGACCCATCACCTTGCCGACAGCGTTGACCGCGAGATACTTGTATCCCTTCTGTCCCCGGAGAATCGTCTCATAGCTTGCTTCGAGACCTGTGTATCCGACTATATCTCCAGGTTTGTAGTAATCGCCCATGGTCTCGAGCTGACTTTCGGAGATCTCTTTAGTGAAGCCGAGGATGTGCGCAGCGCGAGCCTTCCCCACGTAGACGCGCTTGGGTTCAGTATCGAAATAGACGCCTCTAAAATCATTCAGATGTTCCTCAATGGCATAGAGTGTCGCCGGGGCGATATCGCGTTTAACCCGCACCGGGAAATACGGCGAGATACTCTCTCCAATTTTTATCTGCTTTTCGATAACAGTCGTGTCTACGTTAAGGAGCGTGGCCAGCGCCGGTAACTGACTTTTCTTAAAATCGGCGGGGATAACGGAGACCTCATAGGCGGGATCGTTTTCGACCATCACCTTTCCGTTCAGGTCGAATATCTCACCACGGAGAGGCTGTTGGACGAACACGCGCGTAGTTATATCTTCGGACTTCTTACCGTAGATAACCTCATTGACAAGCTGCATATCTCCGAGCTTTGCCGCTATGGCGAAGAGGGCAAGCAGAATCACTCCCCTCATCATAAATGATCTGGCCCGGGAACCGAAATCGGCCTCAAACATATCTACTCTTTCTACCCTTCACAAAAACTATAATCATTGCAAATACTGTCGTGTATATGGTCGTTCCTACGGTGAATTTCAAGAAAACATAGAAGTAATTCAATTCGCCTGAAGCAATAATCGGAAGGGCGGCAAGCTGCGTGACCGCGATCGTGATCGCCGAGATCCACGCGAAGTTGAAATTCGTCGCGGCCAGCTCGACGTCGCCCTCCTTATAAAAAAATCCCGCAACAAATCCCGCTATGACGCCTAGTAAAGATGAATATCCGATGAAGTGGGTCACAAGAAGATCGTTAACGAACCCCACCAGAAAGCCGCCTCCCATTCCGAATAGCTGCCCCTCCCGCAGCGACATATACACAGCGACCAATATGATCAGCTGAGGAGATATCGAATCGATCGAGGCGTAATTATCCAAAAATTTCTGGAGCACGATTGCCGCGATAGAAAGAGCGATGTATCCGAACAGACGTTTCGTCATTTCTCTTTCTGCAGGTGCTCCTTTTCGAGCTTAGTCGCCTCCGCCGGGCGTGAGTATTTCATCACAAATGCCGTTGTAATTGAAGTGTAGTCGACGGCTGGCTCCACATCAATCTTCTTGAATATGTCGCCGGGTCTGTTCTCGGCCTTCGTAACCATGCCGATGGCAATTCCCGGAGGGACAAGCGTACTCAGCGAAGATGTTTCGACAATATCTCCAGGCTGCACAGGGTACCTTCGCGAAACGTTCTCCATGGCGAGTTCGCCATAGCTCCCGGAGACGACCAAACCGTCGGCGGATGCGTTTACAAGCTTGGCGGCCACCCTGCTGTCAACATCCAGAAGGGTCCTTACAAGTGAAAAGTTTTCGCTGACAGCCGAGACGATCCCGACGAGTCCTGTTCCGGAAACTACGGGGTCATTAACGCTGACGCCGTTCTTCTCACCGATATCGAGAGTAATAAAATTCCTTCCTCCGTCGGCTGATCTACCGACAACATCTCCCGGGATAAGAGGGTAAGACGATTGCTGACGAAGGTTAAGCAATCCGCGCAGTTGGCGGTTTTCCTCCATAGCTCCCCTTATCTTTGCATTCTGGTCAATGAGGTGAGCGTTCTCCAGCTGGAGTTTTTTCACTTCAGAACTGAGCGAAAAATAGCCGAGGACATCGTTCACGCCCGCTTCGAGGTATGAAGTCGTAACCAGCCCCACGACCTGCAACCCTCTCGTATGACCGTTGTTATTGGTGGAAATCAGTAATAAAGATAAAGAAATAAGGAGGGCAAAAATTATGTAATTCTTCGCGAGCCCAAAGAACTCGGCTAACCACTTATACATTCCTTAAGACCATCAATAACGTCTGCTCTTGATCAGGACCTTATTGTATTCTGTAATCTTGTCGAGGACTTTGCCGACTCCGCGAACGACAGCGGTTAACGGGTCCTCCGCGACATGAACCGGAAGATTCGTCTCCATCCTGATTCTTTCATCGAGACCTTTCAGAAGCGCGCCTCCGCCGGAGAGCATAATTCCGCGGTCAAGGATATCGGCGGAGAGCTCCGGTGGCGTGCGTTCGAGAGATATCTTCACGGCATCTACAATGGCGCCGACCGGTTCGTTAAGCGCCTCGCGGATTTCTGCCGAGCTGACTTCAGTGGTCTTCGGAATCCCGGCGACAAGGTCTCGCCCTTTCACCTGGATGGTAATCTCTTCCTTCAACGGCATGGCCGAGCCGACTTCGCACTTGATAGCTTCCGCCGTGCGTTCGCCGATGAGTATGTTATGGTTCTTCTTGAAGAATTGTATGATGGCGTTATTCATCTCGTCGCCGGCAATACGGATTGATTCTTCGTTGACTATACCGGAAAGCGCAATGACGGCGATCTCCGTCGTGCCGCCGCCTATGTCTATGACCATGTTGCCGACCGGAGCGTCGACGTCCAGTCCGATGCCGATGGCGGCAGCCATCGGTTCTGCGATCAGGTGAACTTCCTTGGCGCCCGCGTGTTCAGACGCATCGCGGACCGCGCGCTTCTCAACTTCGGTGATCCCGCTGGGCACGCTTATCACGATTCTTCGGCTCGGTATCATACCGGCATGAACCTTCTTTATGAAGGCCCTGAGCATTCCTTCGGCTATTTCGAAGTCTGCTATCACACCGTCACGCATGGGACGGATAACCTGAATATCCCTGTGTGTTCTTCCCAGCATCTCCCTCGCTTCGTGGCCGATAGCCACGATTCTCTTCGTGTTCTTGTCGAAGGCGACGATCGACGGTTCCCTCAGGACGACGCCCTTGTTGCGCATCCAGATTAGCGTGTTGGCGGTACCCAGATCGATTGCCAGGTCGTTGGATAATAGTCCGAAAAATCCCATAGGTGTGCTCTTCTAGTGTTTAAAGTGTCTGATTCCCGTGAATACCATCGAAACGTTCAGCCTGTTTGCGGCTTCGATAGAGTCAGCGTCTCTTACCGATCCTCCAGGCTGTATGATAGCGGTCGCTCCCGCCGCGGCAATTTCCTCAACATTATCTGAGAACGGAAAGAAAGCGTCCGAAGCGGCCACGCTTCCCTGTAAACTCAAGCCTGCCTCGGCAGCCTTCATTCTTGCGATCTTCACCGAGTCGACGCGGGACATCTGCCCCGCACCCGAACCGAGGGTCATGCGGTCCTTCGCGAACACTATCGCGTTGGACTTCACGTGCTTGCAGACAGCGTAGGCAAATTTCATGTCCGCTAGCTCGGCTTCGGTCGGCTTCTTGTTCGTCACGACTTTGATATCTTTCTCGTTCAGCACAACATCGTCGACGGTCTGAGCGAGAACTCCTCCGCATGAAGAACGCACGGAGACGTCGTTCGGGAGAGATTTCTTGCTGATGATGAGTCTTCGATCTTTTTTCTTTTTCAAAATCTCGATGGCCTCGGCGGAGAATTCAGGCGCGATCAACACTTCGAGGAAGATCTCGTTCAGCTGTGCGGCAAGCGATGCGTCGATCTTGCCGTTGACAGCCACAATTCCGCCAAACGCGCTCTTCGAATCCGTCTTAAGTGCCCTCGTGTAAGCTTCCTGTATTGTCGATGCGATAGCCGCACCGCATGGGTTAGTGTGCTTGATGATTATGGCTGCCGGTTCGCTAAACTCCTGGAGAAGACGCTGAGCCGCGTCAACGTCGACGAGGTTGTTGTACGAAAGCTCCTTGCCGTGGATCTTCTCAAAATACTTTTCAAAATCTCCATAATAGCCCGCCGACTGATGCGGATTTTCCCCGTATCGCATCTCCATACTCTTGCGGCCGGAAAACATGAGACTATCGCGGAGCGGACCCCCGCCTACAAATTTCTCATTGAAGAATTGAGAGATAGCCACATCGTAATGCGCGACCTTCTCGAATGCCGCGGCGGCTAGCTTGCCGAGAAGCGGCTTTCCGAGCTCACCGCTCCTGCCGAGCTCAGCGACAATCTCGGAATACTGGGAAGGATCCACTACGACCGCGCATCCCTCATAATTCTTCGAGGCAGCGCGTATCAACGACGGTCCGCCGATGTCAATGTTCTCGACAATCTCATCCAGCCCTGCGCCCGAAGCGACGGTTTCTTCGAAGCGGTATAGGTTCACCACCACCATATCGAACATCGAGAGCTTCAGCTTCTCGAGTTGCTCCTGGTGCTCTTTCACATCCCTTCTGGCAAGTATTCCCGCAAAGATTGCAGGATGAAGAGTCTTCACGCGACCGTCAAGAATTTCCGGAAAGTTGGTGACATCGCTTATGCTTTTGGCAGGTATTCCGCCGGCCTGAAGAGCCTTTAGCGTCCCGCCCGTGCTAAAAATTTCCGCGCCCGATTTACTTAGAAATTTCGAGAAATCTACTACCCCAGATTTGTCCGTTACACTGATAAGCACTCGTTTTATTTTCACGTCTTGCTAGATACCTTCCTTGAAAGGGTTACCCGTCTCCCTTCCATCTTGATCTCGTTGTTTTCAAATAATTTTATCGCTTCGGGCAGGAGCTCGTATTCGAGCTTGTGAATCTTCGAAGCTAAAGTTTCAGGCGAATCATCTTCGCTTACCGGCACGCATCTCTGCAATACTACCGGGCCGTGATCATATTCCGCGTCGACGAGGTGCACGGTCGCGCCGCTGACTTTGCAGCCGTAATCGATAACGGCCTGATGCACCTTCATCCCGTACATTCCCTTTCCTCCAAACGAAGGAAGAAGGGCCGGATGTACGTTGATGATTCGGTTAGCAAACTTCTTTACTACAATGTTCGGGACCTTCTTGAGATAGCCTGCCAGCACGATGAAATCCGCTTCCGAATTGTTCAGCGCTTCAACCAGCGCATTACCAAATTCCATTTCATCCGCAAAGTTCCGAGGGTCAGCGACCTTCGTCCTGATTCCTTCGCGCTCAGAATTCTCAATGGCTTCACAATCGCGATCAGAAATCACTAATACGACTTCCGAGCGGAGAAACCCATCCCTGTTTTTCTTTATAATATTAAGAAGGTTTGTGCCTTTTCCGGACACAAATACCGCGAGTTTCATTCGTGAAAAAATACGATTCGAGGGGACAAATAGCAATTGTTTTCTTGGTGAAATCACCAATTTTATTGGAGTTACGAGACATCGGTTGACAGAAAATGTGTGGACGCAATCTGCACTACATGCTGGTCTCCGCCATAAACTGGAGTTGGATTCAGGAATGCGACCTTGGGAATCATGGGACTAACTTATCGGCAAAAAGCAAAGGCAGGACATATTCGCCACATAGGTTTGCAGGCTGACGATCGACAAACACTTTATCTTCTCGTCAAATTGAGATCTCGATGTGGTCAATCCCATTGGAATTTCGCGCCTGTCGAACTATATTTTCAAAACGAACGGCCTACCCGTTCTTCACCGATACATCACTAGTTCCCAATCAAGCGAAAAGACGGACAGCTTGTCCCGTATTATTTGAATGGAGAAAAAATCACACGCGATAATCGCCTCGGTAGTTCTTTCGATACTTGTATGGCTTTCAGTGTCGATGAACAATCAGTATTCAGTGACGGTGCGCATCCCGTTCAAAGTGAGCGACATCCCTGCGGGTCTTTCACTGGCCAATCCTATCCCACGGCACGTTTCGGTGAGAATACGAGGGACGGGATGGCAGGTGGCATCATCATACCTTTCGACGACAGCGAGCGTAAACTTCGACGCCTCGGCGCTTACGAGGAAGAGAGTAATCCTTACAAGCCGCGACCTCAGCTACTCCATGGATATCGGATCCGCGGCGCAGGTGCTCAATATAGACCCGGACTCGGTAATGGTCAGCCTCGACTCAACAATTACCAGGAAGGTCCCAATTTTCGCGAGGGTTGACGTTCAACCGCGCGAGGGGTTCATGGTTGTCGGCGCCCCGAGGGTGACGCCTGACTCAGTGACGATTACCGGGGCGAGAAGGCTCCTCCGCGAAATAGAAACTTGGGAGACGCAGCCGCGGGAATTCAAGAGAGTCATAAACACGATCAGCGCGACGATCCCGCTTTCCGACACGCTACCTGGGATAGTCCAGGTGGCAGCGCGAGAGGCAAGAGTCAGAGTAGATGTGGAGCAGGTCGCTGACAATACTTACCACGATGTGCCTATACGCATTGAGGGGAACGCAGATTCAGCAAATGTGCTTCTCCTGCCTCCCGCGGTCGATATAACAGTGCGCGGAGGGATAAACGAAATGGCAAACGTGACGGCGGATTCGTTTAAAGTTACGGTGAATTACCGCCGGATCCACAGGTCGGGGAATGTTTTCTTCCGTCCGACAGTAGAGGCTCCGGCCCAGTTGCAGGTTATCAGTCTCACACCGGACAGCATCGAGTGCATTATCCGAAAGTGACGAAACAGATTTCTTATACATAAACTTTAACAGACGCATTGAATCAGGAGCAGTATTAGATGTCCAATGATAAAATTCTGAAACTCGGGTTGCCCAAAGGAAGCCTGCAGGAATCTACTTTTTCGTTGTTTCAAAAAGCAGGTTACAGCATATCGGTATCATCCAGGAGTTACTTCCCGAGTGTGGAGGATAATGAGCTTAAGGTTATGCTCGTCCGTGCCCAGGAGATGGCGAGATATGTCGAGCTTGGTACTTTCGACGCCGGCCTGACTGGCAAAGACTGGATAATCGAGACGAATAGCGACGTTACCGAAGTGGCGGAACTTGTTTACGCTAAGCAAAGCATGCGCCCCGTCAGATGGGTGCTCGCGGTCCAGGAAGACTCGCCTTTCAAAACCGTGAAAGACCTGCAAGGGAAGAGAATATCCACCGAAGTCGTCAACATTACGAAGCAATACCTCAAGAAGCACGGTGTCGAAGCGTCAGTCGAGTTTTCGTGGGGAGCGACCGAAGTCAAAGTTCCCGAACTGGCCGACGCCATCGTCGAAGTAACGGAGACCGGGAGCTCTCTTCGCGCGAATCACCTCCGTATAATCGACACGGTCCTTGAATCTTCGACAAGGTTCATCGCGAACAAAGAGGCTTACAAAGATTCCTGGAAGAAAGAAAAGATCGAGACAATATCTCTCCTTTTGAAGGGCGCGATTGCGGCTGAGGGCAAGGTCGGTTTAAAGATGAACATCAAGAAATCGGACCTCCCGAAAATCATCGGAATCATACCAGCGCTCAGAAGGCCAACAGTCTCGCCGCTTTACGACGACGAGTGGGTAGCAATCGAAACAATAATCGATGAGCGTGTCGTAAGAATCATTGTGCCCGAGCTGAAGCGCAACGGCGCGGAAGGGATCATCGAGTATCCGCTGAATAAGATCGTACCATAACTTTGTCCGGAAACTTCGACTCACTTTTTTCTCATGGCGTCTCGACAATTTGTCCATACAGAGGTAGATCATAATTCTCCTACGCATTCCTCGCGTTTCTCGTCGCGGTCAAAACCGGCGCAAACTTTAGAAACCTCTGTGACGAGCGGTATCGGAGCAAATACGGGTGGCAGCGACCAGCTTGCGGCATCCCCATCAGCGGATTTATATTGATATATGAAGATCAAATTCGGCAAATATGAACTCGAAAATCCCGTCGCCCTGGCGCCGATGGAGGATGTCACCGACCTCGGATTCAGGCTGATTTGTAAGGAGTTCGGCGCCGATATAGTTTACACCGAGTTCATTAGTTCCGAGGGACTCATCCGCTCCGCGAGAAAGAGCGCACAAAAGCTCCTGATAAGCGACAAGGAGCGCCCCGTCGGGATCCAGATATTCGGAGGCGATCCCGCTGTGATGGCCCAAGCGGCGAAGCTGGCTGAGGAGGCCGGCCCGGATCTCATAGATATCAATGCCGGCTGCTGGGTGCCTAAGGTGGCACAGCGTGGGGCAGGCGCCGGTCTTCTGAAGGATCTCGGCCAGATGCGCGCCATAATACACGCCGTAAAGAGCGCCGTCTCAGTGCCGGTAACTCTGAAAACCCGTCTCGGCTGGGATTCAAACTCCATTACAATCGCCGAGGTCGCGAAGATCTGCGCGGACGAAGGGCTCTCGGCCCTGACCATCCACGCGCGAACAAGGGCACAGCATCATGACGGCGAGGCAGACTGGGATTGGATCCGACGAGTCAAAGAAACAGCGGAGCTTCCGATCATCGGCAATGGCGACGTACGCACCGGACAGGATGCGCTGGACATGTTCGAGGAAACAAAATGCGACGGCGTCATGGTCGCAAGAGGCGCTATTACAAACCCATGGATATTCAAGGAGATCAAGTCTCTGATGAGAGACGGCACCTCCCCTTCGATGTATAATCTTCAGGAAAGGGCGGACACGTGTCTGCGGCACCTCGAGATGGAAATCAAACTAAAGGGTGAGAGGCGAGCGTTGATGGAATTCAGGAAGTACTACCACGGATACTTCCACAGCATAAGGAACGGATCCGCGCTTAGATCTACTCTGGTGCGACTTGAAACTCTCGACGAAGTGAGAGGCGCCATTCGCGAATTCGTCGACAGGTCATCCAGCCAGGTCACTACGGCGTCCGAGACACTCACTGACGCTTGATCAGGTAGTTCCCCCTGAAACAGAGTTGGGGTTCGAAAGATAAGGCGCGAATTCCTTTCCAATCAAGCTCGCACGAAAATAAGGAGCTTATCTTTACACCCAGGATTACTTTAGTTTGCGCCGACCGCTCGCACGACCACCGTCTCCAGCCTCATTCAACTTCACACGCCGGTCTTTATCTTTGTCGCGTCTTTCACCCATTTATTTCCGTTCCAATACCTGACCCCATATTTCAACATTGCAAGATACTGATCCCCAAAAGTGCCGCTGACCTTCCCTTCTTTTTTCAAAGCTTGGAAAGTTTCGGGCGTTGTGCTCCAATACTTGACCTGATGCACCTTCATGTCGCCCAATGAAAAGATGAAATCGAAGCCCCAGAAACCTACGGGATTACGATAATCGAGCGGCTCCACCTCGACTTGAAGCAAGCTATCACTATCTTCACTAAGTATCCTGGAGTCGGCCCCTAAAGCCTGAGCTAATTCAATACTCGATTTCGGAAGTCTCACGTAGTACAGTTCAGCATCGGACGGGGGGAGCCCAAACCCGCGAGTCCTGACCGACTCTTTCTTTCCGGTGATTCTAGAAGGATCCAACACGCCGACTAAGTTGTAGCTTCCGGTGGACGTGTCGTGTACATCGTTCCACCCCGTTATGGCGATTTCCTGCACTCCGTCATGGTACACGTCTATCTTATTTACTTTGAGGACTCCGTAGTGCCAGAATTCGCCGATCATGCGCAGGCGACTGTCGAACCTAGCGATAATGTACGGGGAGCGGGTATTTGTAGCGCCGACGATCAGATCGGTTTTCCCGTCAGGCGCCTTTACCGGAGCGATATAATCCGGTTGAAACGGTATATCGTACTGCTGACCTCTGAAAGCAATCTTCTTGTCTTTGAAAGTGAACGACCGCACTAACCTCCCTCTGTTGTCGAAGACTCTGATCGGCTGAGGGTAAACGTGGTCTCGAAGGGCGACTACCGTCACCACCTCCTTCTTCCCATTACCATAGAGGTCTGCGATTACGGTTTTATGAACACCGTACCGGTCTTCGAAGTACTTGTCTCCAGCTACGTTGTAAGTTGGCAGAGACCACAACAGCTTATTGTCGCCGCCGTAGATTTCGAGATGATTGGTTAGAGTATTATAGAAATAATACGAAGGGTTCTCAGCGTTTCCCGTGATGGCTTTCAACGACAAGACAAGCGCTACAATCAGTATTGCCGCGAAAGACGAGCTAATGACGGGATGTCCGAAGCCGTAATTACGCGCTCGTCTCCATAGACTTGGGACTTTCACTTCTGCAAGGACGGCCCCTTGCGAATCGATAGCGTCGAAGTAAGGAGCCAACTCCTTTCGGCGCGTGAGTGCCGTGCTTCGTTTCGGCTTTACCTCAGAGGCACTCAGCGAATAATCACGTTCGACATCTCTGTAGAAGCCCTCTATCTCTTCTAGGGTAGTCCTGCAGCCCGCACATTTCGCTAGATGTTTTCTAATCGCGGCTTCCTTGCCCAACACTTCGGGAGCGCGCAACGCAAGAAGTTCAAGCGTATGTTCGTCGACGTGCTTCACTTGCTACCAGGCAGCCCTTCCCTTTGTCATGACAACCTTAGAGGCAGTCCGTTTTTCCTTAAGAACTCCTTCCTTCACCGCGGAGCCAGCAATGTTCGCGTCCACCATGCTCTATGGATCCAACGCAAAGATAAGCCGAAAGATTTCGCCTGCTAAAACCATTGGGCTGCCATCGACGCGTCGGTCGCTTCCCGAAGTAAGAGCGCTGACTTCCCTACAATGATAGGAACATTATCCAGTTTTCTCAAGCACTTTATCCACTCAGTTTAGATCTTTTCTTTTTGCGGCCGACACCGCGTCAGTCTAATCTTAAGGGGGAACTATTCAAATATAGGATCGGCTTCGTTATACACCCGGATATTCTGTGATTCGAGTGTGAGAAGGAGGTGGT
>JAJYOS010000080.1 GCA_021796055.1 Bacteroidota bacterium | reverse complement strand
TTTCCAGGGAAAAATTATTCCCGCACTTGAAAGCCCGAATTCAGGAACGCTGGAGTTTTTCAAGGAGCGGGTGCTGGGGAGCGAGAATTTTACTGCGGCTTATCCATGTACCACAATGGCTAACGTTTACAAGTTCGTCGGTAAAACGAGAGGCGCGATCGGTCTTATCAGTTCGGATTGGCTCAACTCAGGCCCGGATCTGGTCCGAAGCAAGGAGCCCTCTCCTCGCGCCATCCAGATTGCTGAAGTCGATTCGAGTATGATAAAACATATCGACCCAAATACTTTCGGAAGTTACTACTTTCCATACCAGGCGCACATTTATAGGCGCTATTACCCGCTGACGCGTCCGATATTTTTCCTGACACGGAATCTTGATGATGGACTTGGAGCTGGATTCTTGACCTTCGTTGTCAGCGCCGCCGGCCAGCAGATTTTCGTAAACAACGGGCTTGTTCCGGCCACCATGCCTGTGAGACTAATTCAACTAAATAATCAGCCACTATGAAAAAACCACTTACACTCTTTCTCGTCCTTCTATTAACAGCTTTGAGCCTGAAGGCCTACGCACAGGATCCGCTTAAGGAAGGTATCGCGCTCTTTGAGAAAAACGATTACCAGGGAGCACTTCCGTTGCTGCAGCAGGCTTTTAAGGAAGACCGGAATTCCAAGAGGGGGAATCTCTATCTCGGACAAGTATTCCTGAAGCTGGACAGCCTTGATAGCGCCGAGTTTTATTTCAACAGAGGAATAAAGCTCGATGACAATATGGCCGGCGCCTATTACGGACTCGGCCAGATTAACGCGATCCAGAAGAAATACTCTCAGGCGATTCAGTACTACAACACTGCCATCGAGAAGGATTCGAAAGACGAGAATTTCGTGATTTCACTGGGAGACGCCTATCTCGCTGCCGATTCCGTCAACCAGGCAATGCAGGCTTACTACAAAGCCCATGACATGAACGACAAGGATCCGCGGGCGCTCGCGGGAATTGCGGACACTTATAAGGCGCAGAGTATTTATGATACAGCGATCCAGTTTTACCAGGAAGCGCTGAAGCTCGATTCCATGAACATCCCTGTCAGGCTGCGGTTGGCCAACGCCTATTTGAAGAACGCCGACGGCGCCGATGCCTACAAACAGTTTCTTAAAGTATCGGAGTTGGCACCGAACAATCCGCAGGGGCAGTACCAGGCGGGCGAGATCCTTTACGTGAACAAGAGATATAAAGACGCCTATCCCTTTCTGAAGAGATATCATGAACTTAAGCCGAAGGATAACAAGGCGCTTTTCGAACTCGCAGACTGCGCTTTCAACGCGAACCTTTTCAGCGACGCGGTAAAGTATTTTCAGGAATACCTTACTAAGGTTCCCAATTCTCTGGAAGCGAAGAAGTCGCTCGCGTCGGCATATTATTTTGAAAAAGACGCGTCGCAATCTTACAACCTCTACAAATCCATCCCGATCGATTCGATGAGCGTGAGAGACCTCGTAAGGTATGGTCTTGCCGCCAAAGCAGTAAACGACACGGCAGCGGTTGTCAGCTCATGGGAAAAGGCAATCAGCCTGGATTCGACTCTCGCGCCGATTGAAAACCAGCTGGCCGGGGTTCTCTTCACGATGAGGCGTTACGACGAGGCGATATCTTACTTCAGAAAGTATTTGCAGCTCGAGCCGAACGACATAGGCGCGAAGCTGAATCTCGGACTTTGCTATATAGCATCGCAGCACATGTCGGCGGCCATTGATACGTTGAAGATGGTGACGGTGGAAAAGCCTGACAACTATTTTGCCAATAAGTGGCTTGCTCTTGCGTATTCCGCGTCCGACTCGATGGAACAAGCCGTGGCTGTTTATAATCACCTCATAAAGTTGGCGCTCGCGGATACATCCGGAGCGGATCATTCATCCGATTTGAACGACGCATATCGTTATATCGCCGTTTACCAGATCATACAGGCCGCTAAGATACAAAAAGACAGGCCCGATGAGGCAAAGAAACTCTATCAGGACGCGTTCACCAGCCTTCAGTCAGCACTGAAGTACGCGCCGAAGGATACCAAGACTCTCGCTTTACTTGCTCAGGATTACGCATACATGGGAAAAATCGATCAGGCTTGCGCTGAAATCAAGAAGGTACTTAACGCAGTCAGCAAGGACGATCCTGTTCACGAGCAAATGATCAAGCTCCAGAAATCGATAGGCTGTCAATAGCTTCATCATAAAGGCGTGATTTTTTCAATCACGCTTTTTTTTTCCATAGAGGTCAATCAAATAATCTTAAAGGAGGAAGAACGATAGTGGAATTAGGACTAATTCTTTCGATCAGTGTCCTCTCACTCCTGTTTGCGGTGTACCTCGCGCGCCAGATCCTGAAACAAGACCGCGGGACACCCGAGATGCAGAAGATCGCGGATGCAATTAGGCAAGGTGCCGAAGCGTTTTTGAGAAGACAATATTCGACTATAGCTATGCTTAGCGTCGTCACAGCGGGAATTATTTTTGTGCTTTATGCATTTGTAAGAACTCCGATGCCGAACGATCCTGTCGGCCCGGTCCAGCTGGCGGCGTACACAGCGCTCGCGTTTCTCTTCGGGGCTTTATGCTCCGGGATCGCGGGATATATCGGAATGTTCGTGTCTATCAGGGCAAACTCCCGGACCGCAAGCGCGGCAACGACATCACTAAACCGCGCGCTGCAAATCTCGATGAGGGGAGGCGCGGTGTCTGGTCTGTTTGTGGTCGCGATGAGTCTCCTTGGGGTTGGCGGCCTTTTTGGAATTTTTCAGGTCTTGGGTACCCCGATCGAAAAAATACCCTTTATGATAGTCGGATTTGGATTCGGAGCATCCTTCGTCGCTCTCTTCGCGCAGCTCGGCGGAGGGATTTATACTAAAGCGGCGGATGTCGGGGCTGACCTCGTCGGAAAAGTCGAAGCCGGAATCCCAGAGGATGACCCGCGAAACCCGGCGGTGATAGCCGATCTCGTCGGCGACAACGTCGGCGACTGCGCCGGACGCGGTGCCGATCTTTTCGAATCGACGGCGGCCGAAAATATTGGAGCGATGATCCTCGGAGTCGCACTCTTCCATTTCTTCGGCCTTAAGGGAATCATGTTCCCGCTGGTTGTGCGTGCCTTTGGACTGATCGCCTCCATCGTCGGTGTAATGTTTGTCCGGACTCGGGAGGACGAGGACCCGATGAAGGCGCTGAATCATGGCTATTATGTCACGTCGTTCCTTGCCGCTATCGGTTTCTTCATCGGCGCGAAATGGCTTCTGGATACTCCCAGCGCGCCAAACGCGTGGCTCTATTTCTTCGCGGCGGGCGTGGTCGGAATTTTGACAAGCATAGCGTTCGTTTATATTACCCAGTACTTTACGGAGTATAAATACAGGCCGGTGAGATCGATCGCTGAAGCTTCCCAGACCGGTCCCGCGACCAACATCATCACAGGCTTTGCAGTCGGTCTCGAATCTACCTGGATGCCGGTGATAGCTATTTCATTGGCGATCGTTGGCTCATATTATCTCGGT
Source organism: Bacteroidota bacterium (assembly GCA_021796055.1). The sequence continues at coordinate 9,125 of JAJYOS010000080.1, read as the reverse complement.
CTGGCGACGGGTATACCTAACGCCGGTCTTTTCGGAACGGCAGTGGCCACGATGGGCATGCTCGGAACAGCAGCTTATATTCTCGCGATGGATACATTCGGCCCGATCACCGATAACGCCGGCGGTATTGTCGAGATGAGCGGACAGCCTGAGAATGTCAGAAAGAAGACCGACAGGCTCGACGCAATGGGGAACACCACAAAGGCGTTGACAAAGGGTTACGCGATTGGTTCGGCGGCACTTGCTGCGTTCCTTCTCTTCTCTGCTTACATCGACGACGTGAATGTCCTCCTGAAAGAGAAGGGTCTGCCGGCGATGACTTCTGTGAACATAGCAAGGCCCGAAGTCTTCGTAGGCGCACTTCTCGGAGCCGCGCTCGTTTTCCTGTTCAGCTCGCTTGCGATAAAGGCAGTCGGGAAAGCTGCGTACTTTGTTATAAACGATGTTAGGGCGCAGTTCAAAGAGAAACCCGGTATCCTTTCGGGGACTGAACAGCCCGATTACGGCAGAACCGTCGACATAGTGACGCGCGGGGCGCTCCGAAGCATGGTCGGCCCAGGTCTTCTCGCGGTCGGCACGCCGATACTCGTGGGAATAATCTTCCGGTGGTTCAACGTCGGCGCCGAGGCAGTAGCTGCACTGCTGATGGTCGGGACTATTGCGGGAATACTTATGGCAATCCTGCTCAACAACGGCGGTGGCGCATGGGACAACGCAAAGAAGTTCATCGAGACCGGCATGTACGGCGGGAAGAAAAGCGAGCCTCACAAAGCAGCGGTGGTTGGAGACACTGTCGGCGATCCATTTAAGGATACGGCAGGACCTTCCCTACACGTGCTGATAAAGCTGTTGGCCACCATCACGCTCGTTTTGGCTCCGCTCTTCGTCTAAAGCTGTTCGGGAAAACGGGTTAACATCAAGGCAGGAATTATTTCCTGCCTTTTTTTATTTCACCTCTAATGAAACTTTCGCCAGCTCAGCGTCGTAGATACTCGTACGTTTCGTTTGATTGAGCCAGAAAAATGGAGAAGATAATATGCGAAACTTACTGTTTGCTCTCGTCGTTGGAGTTTTCGTCACCGCTTCAAGCGCCAAGGCGGAAAAATATTCGAGGACCGAAACGAAATTCTTCAATATTTCACCGACTGGAAGCGTCATTGTCGAGAATGTTAACGGTAGTATCAAGGTCGTAGGCTGGGATAAGAACCAGGTGTCGCTCGAAGTGACGAAAACTGTTCGGGCCGATAACAGCGAAAATGCAGAAGAATATTTCTCCGATCTCCGCGTCGACATCAAATCCGGCAGTGATTTCCTGGAAGTTAAGACGCGTTACCCGCATGATTTCGGCGGTGGCTTTTTCGACTGGCTGCTTCATGGCGGTTCGAGATATGGCAGCGTTGAATACGTTCTGAAGGTGCCTTCGACCGTTAAGTTGAATGTCAGTTCAACAAACGGTAGCATAAGGGTAAGGGAAGTAATCGGAAAAGTGAGGGCGCATTCGACCAACGGCCACATTGAACTTGAGGGGGTGGGCGGTGTAGTCAAGGGGTCGACGACCAACGGAGCGATAAATGCGAGGATCAGCGACAAAGTCGAACTGCGGGAGTTGGAGCTGGGCACTACGAACGGCGGGATATCCGTGTATTGTCCGACGAATATCAATGCGGAGATCGATGCGCGCACGACAAACGGCGGAATTCACACCGACTTTCCGGTAACCATCCAGGGGCGTTTCAGCAAGACGAGACTCGAAGGGACGATCAACAAGGGTGGAAATGAAATAAGGCTCCATACCACGAACGGCGGTATCAGCATTTACAAAGAGTAGCAACGAAGCAAATAGCGGTAATCGAATCGCTATAGTCCGGCGGCACAATTGAACGTGTCGCCGGGATTTTTTTTAAAAGAGTATCTATTCCGATACTTCAACCAGTGGAGCGTGAACTCATTCAGTCGCGTGAACGCCAAGCAAGTGCGATATAATTGTATTTTCAGGATGGCGGCGGTATTTTATCAAAAGTATGAGGAAAATTATAGACCGTGTTATTGCCTTCGGGAGACTGGTAAGGTTCTCCCACACCCTGTTCGCTATGCCGTTCGCGTTGACGAGCGTGGTGCTAGTCTCCTTCAGCTACAAGATCACGCTGATGAAACTAATCTGGATCATCGTCGCTATGGTTGGAGCCCGATCAGCGGCGATGGGGTTCAACAGGATCGCGGACCGTGAGTTTGACGCGAGGAATCCGCGCACGAAGAACAGGGAAATCCCTGCCGAGAAAATATCTGTCGGTGAGGCGAAACTGTTTGTTATCGCCGCGTCGCTACTTCTGGTCTTCGCCGCTCATGAACTCAACCCGCTCTGCTTCTATCTATCGCCTGTAGCTTTGGGAGTCATCTTTTTCTACTCCTTCACGAAGAGGTTCACCTGGCTTTCACATATATTTCTCGGACTTGGTATGGGTTTGGCACCGGTGGGAGCATGGCTCGGTATAGCCGGAATGTTTGCCCTTCCACCGATCATCCTAGGACTTACAGTCGTCGCATGGGGAGCGGGTTTTGATATTATATATTCCCTTCAGGATCTCAACTACGACGACCAGGTAGGACTTTTCTCGATGCCGAAATCTCTCGGTGTGAGAAAGTCCCTGGTGGTGTCGTCGGCACTCCATGTCATCGCCTTTCTACTTTTGCTTTCCCTGAAATTTATACTCCCTCTCCAAACCATTTACCTTTTCGGGTTGGGAATTGTCGGCGTCACGCTGATACACCAGCACCGTATCGTTAAGCCCGACGATCTAAGTAAATTGAATTTCGCCTTTTTCAATATGAACGCCTATCTGAGCGTCGGGCTCTTTGTCTTTACGCTGATCGACGTGTTGAAATGAGATCGGCCGATTAATAAGAGAAAGGGGAGCGAAGTGGCGGACCAACCCCGTGAGAACGAAGCAACGAAGGAGCCGGAAGGGGCGTCCAAACGGTTCCGAACTGATTCAGGGATAGATATCGAAAGGTTGTACGGGCCGGCAGGGGAACCCGGCGATGCAATATCAGACTATCTCGACAAGCTAGGCTTTCCGGGAGAATACCCATTCACGAGGGGGGTCTATCCGACGATGTATCGCGGAAGACTCTGGACTATGAGACAATATGCAGGCTTCGGAAGCGCAGATGAATCGAACAAAAGATATCGCTACCTACTCGAACAGGGAATCACCGGTCTGTCAGTAGCCTTCGACTTGCCGACACAAATCGGATATGACTCGGATGACCCAATGAGCGAGGGTGAGGTCGGAAGAGTCGGCGTGGCAATCGACTCTCTGGCAGACATGGAAAGGCTGTTTGATGGAATAACACTATCCACCGTGACCACATCGATGACAATTAATTCGACAGCCGCCATTCTTCTTGCCATGTACATCGCCGTCGCGAAGAAACAGGGGGCTGATCTGAAGAAAATTTCGGGCACAATTCAAAACGACATCCTCAAGGAATATATCGCACGTGGAACATACATTTACCCGCCGACCCCATCACTCAGATTGGTTACCGACATTTTCTCCTACTGCGCATCAGAGCTTCCAAGTTGGAACACCATTTCGATAAGCGGCTATCATATCCGGGAAGCGGGCGCGACGGCCGTGCAGGAAGTCGCGTTTACCTTCGCTAACGCGATCGAATACGTCCGCGCGGCGCAATCCGTCGGACTTGATTTCGACAGATTCGGGAGCCAGCTCTCCTTTTTCTGGAACGCACACAACGATTTCTTCGAAGAAATCGCGAAGTACCGCGCTGCGCGGCGCGTGTGGGCTCGTCTCGCGAGTGAAAAATTCGGTGCGAAGAATCCTGACGCGATAAAGCTCAGGTTCCACGCACAGACGGCAGGTTCGACTCTTACCGCGCAGCAGGTCGACAACAACGTCATACGAACGACCTACCAGGCGCTTGCGGCCATTCTCGGAGGTTGCCAGTCGCTCCACACAAACAGCCGTGACGAGGCGCTCGCACTTCCGACGGAGGAATCGGTACGGCTCGCGCTTCGGACACAACAAATCCTTGCCTTTGAATCCGGCGTCCCCAACACCATCGATCCTCTCGCCGGATCATATTTTCTCGAAAAACTCACTGATGAGGTGGAGACGAGAGTCTGGGAGTATCTCGACAAGATTGAGTCGATGGGAGGCGCCGTCAAGGCGATAGAAACCGGCTTCTTCCAGATGGAGATCGCCACTAGCTCGTATGAATATCAGAGAAAGATTGAGTTGCGTGAAAAAATTGTCGTCGGAGTGAATGAATTCAACGACACCGACAATATCCAGCCGAGAATATTTGAGCTCGACCCGATGGTAAGGGAAACGCAGATAGAGAGGGTTCGAAAGGTCAAGGGTGAACGTAGCGCGGATGATGTGAGGAGAAGTCTTCAGGAGTTGCAAAGAAGGGCGGCAGGCAGTGAGAACTTAATGCCTTCGATCCTGGCCGCGGTTGAGAGTTACGCAACGTTAGGAGAAATCTCCGGCGCTCTGAGGGAAATATGGGGGACCTATGAAGCCGGATAAGATTTTGACATTATGATGTACCAGGGAATAACTCGTTAAGCAGGGTCCCGCGTGGATCTCGCAAAACTCTTCTAATTCGTTTGAACTTTGGGTTTCCAGCTTTCGTTATCTAATTTAAGTACATCAATCTCATGCATTTGAAATCTTGTCCGGAAACGGGCGAAACGTCAGTGAGGTTATAAGAACGCTTACAGTTCAATAGAGGCTTTTAAGTCAAGATGGAAACAAACACAAAACAGGTAGCGGGAGAGATATTAAAGAATTTGCACGAATTACCGGACCAGAGTTCCTTCGGTATGCAGGCAGAGCGGCGTGCCCAAGAATTCGCTGACGGGCTGCTGGCGACCCTCTTCCCGCACTTCAGCTCCGACGCGAATCATTCGGAAAATGAAATCTTCGCGAGTCTAGTCACCCTGGAGCAGGATCTTCGTAGACTTATTACGCCTTTCCTTAAAGGGAAGGACCGCGACGCAGACGCGGTGGCAGCAGGATTCATAGAGGCGCTGCCGGATATACAATGCGCCCTCTGGCTTGACGCGGAGGCGATCAATATCGGCGACCCGGCGGCGGAGAGCGTGGATGAGGTGATACTGGCATACCCAGGCTTCACTGCCATCGCCATATACCGGTTCGCGCATGAGCTGTACAGGGTGCGGGTCCCGATACTCCCAAGGCTCCTCACCGAATACGCGCACCAGTTGACCGGCATTGATATCCACCCGGGCGCGCAGATCGGTAGCTCGTTCGCCATCGATCACGGGACCGGTATCGTCATCGGTGAATCGACCATCATTGGAAACAACGTGAAACTCTATCAGGGTGTGACTCTCGGCGCGCTCAGTGTCGATAAAAATATGGCAAAGTCGAAACGTCATCCGACAGTCGAAGACAATGTTGTGATTTACGCGCAGGCCGTTATACTTGGTGGAGAAACAGTGGTCGGTCACGACAGCATGATTGGCGGGAACGTATGGCTGACTCACAGCGTGCCTCCATTTTCTGTGGTTTACCAGAAGAGCGAGACTATAGTGCAGCAGCAGGACGATCGCAGCGGGGTGATTAATTTCGTAATCTGATTCAACTAAATCTTCAAGAGAGGGAAAAGGAATGAAAGTTCAAAATATACTTGAGCTGATCGGCAACACACCGCACATAAGACTGAACCGGATTTTCCCGGAGAAGGAAGTCTGGTTGAAACTCGAGCGTCAGAATCCCGGAGGGAGCATCAAGGACCGGATCGGTATCGCCATGATCGAGGATGCGGAGAAACGCGGTGTTCTGAAAAAGGGTAGCGTGATAGTAGAGCCGACCTCAGGCAATACGGGCATAGGACTGGCGATGGCGGCGGCAGTCAAGGGATACAAGCTTATACTTGTGATGCCAGAATCGATGTCTATTGAGCGAAGGAAAATCATGGCAGCGTACGGCGCCCAGTTTGATCTCACTCCGCGTGAGAAGGGGATGAAGGGAGCCATCGAGCGCGCGACGGAGCTGGCAAAGACTCTTCCTTTGGCGTGGATCCCCCAGCAATTTGAAAACCCAGCCAACGTCGATATTCATAAGAGAACAACTGGCGAAGAAATCGTGAAGGACTTTCCTGAAGGGTTCGACGCATTGATAACAGGAGTCGGCACAGGTGGACATATTACAGGCGTGGCGAAGGTGCTGAAAGAGAAATTTCCGAAGATAAAGGTATTTGCCGTCGAACCCGACGCGTCTCCGGTGATTGGGGGCGGGCAGCCTGGACCGCATCCGTTGCAGGGAATTGGAGCGGGGTTCATACCGAAGAATCTCGATATGAAAGTTCTCGACGGAACAATCAACGTTTCCAAGGACGAGGCTTATGCTTATGCTCTTCGCGCCTCGAAAGAGGAAGGGATTCTTGTGGGGATTTCCACCGGCGCGTCGCTTGCCGCCGTGGCGAAGAAGCTCGCGGAGGATCCTTCGCTGAAGAGGGTGATGACCTTTAATTATGATACCGGTGAGAGATACTTATCGGTGGATGGATTGTTCCCATCCGCGTAGCAGGGAATTAGAACTCACTTGAAGTGAAATCACGACTCACTTTGCCGGAGCATTGTCTCGTGCCAAGTGAGCCGCGGTTGAAGTGAGTTCCAATTATCTGAGTGCCTGTTCGAGCACCGTTGCGGCGTCGGTTCTCTCGTCGCGGTACTTCACGATGATCGGCGTGTAAAGCGATAGATTGTTCTTCGCGGCGAAGTCCCCGGAGACTCGGCGTGATCCCGGAACTACAACGGCGCCTTCGGGCACAACAAGCGGATGACCTTTCTCTTTCTTATGGACTATTCCTTTCACGATATCGTAAATAGGCGTGGAGCCTGTGATTACGCAGCCTGCTCCGATGACGGCTCGTCTTTTAATGATAGTCCCTTCGTAAATACCGCAATTGCCGCCAACCATAACTTCGTCTTCTATGATGATCGGCAATGCGCCCACAGGCTCAAGCACGCCGCCTATCTGCGTGCCGGCGCTGACATGGACTTTCTTTCCCACCTGGGCGCACGACCCTACGAGTGAATGGGAATCAAGCATGGTTCCCTCGCCGACGTAAGCGCCGACGTTCACATATGAAGGCGGCATTATGACTACGCCGCGCGAAAGGTAGGCGCCGCGACGAATGGCGGTGCCGCCCGGTACCACTCTGATCTGATCTTCAGCCGAAATATCTTTCACGGGAAAGTTATGCTTGTCGAAGAACTGTTCGCTGCACGAGTCTTCTACCTTGACAAGCTTTCCGACGCGGAATGCGAGTAGTATTCCTTTCTTCACCCACTCGTTCACCTTCCATCCGGTAGGTGATGTCGGATCGGGTTCCGCCGCGCGCACCTCGCCAATGTCGAGAAGGTCCAGGAATCGCTCGACGTTCGATTCCGCTTCCAGGCTCGTCTCATGGATCTCATAGAGTTTCTCTATTTCAGCTATTAGAAGTTCTCTGCTCATCACTTTACCGCAATCTGAATTAGTTCAAGTTCGTCGATTATCCGCCTCAGTTTGGACCTAGTAACTTCGGTGGGCGGAACGAGGGGGAGCCTGTAAACCTCTTCTATCATTCCCATCATCGCGAGGCAGGATTTCACCGGTATTGGGTTCGACTCGATGAAATTGGCATTCATCAGCGGAAGGAGCTTGAAGTGAAGCTTCCTGGCGTTGACGAGGTCGCCTGCAAGGGCGAACCTTACCATATCACTGAACATCTTCGGCACTTCGTTAGCGACGACCGATATTATGCCGTCGCCGCCCAGCGTTACCAGAGTGAAGGCGAATTGATCGTCGCCGGAATAGACGGCAAAATCACCGGGCCGTCCTCTAAGAATTTCCATCATCTGGGGGACGTTTCCGCTTGCCTCCTTCACGGCAAACACGGTCGGGATTTCTTCGGCCATCCTGATTGTCGTCTCGGCGTTGATATTGCTGCCGGTCCTTCCGGGGACATTGTAGACGACGATCGGTATGTCTACCGCTTCGGCGATCGCGGCATAGTGGCGGAAGAAGCCTTCCTGCGTCGGTTTATTGTAGTACGGAGCTACCGAAAGGACACCGTCCGCTCCGATAGACCTGGCATGAGCGGTTAGTGAAATCGCCTCGCGTGTCGAGTTGCTTCCTGCGCCCACGATCACAGGCACGCGCTTGTTCGTCTGATCGAGAACAATTTCCATAACGAGCTGGTGCTCGGCGTGCGAGAGGGTCGCGCTCTCGCCTGTCGTTCCGGCGGGAAGGATCGCTTCGGTGCCGTTTGTTATCTGGAACTCGACCAGCTCCCGCAGTTTTTGCTCGTCTACCGAGCCGTCTTTCTTGAACGGTGTAACGAGAGCTACGCCTGTTCCGCGAAATAGCATCCGTCTCATCTTTTCCTCTTTATCTTTTGTGTCGATATGATTTTCATAATTGTGAAAGGACTTCGCTGAATTTGAAAAATCCTTTTTTGCCAACTGCCCATTCAGCCGCGATTACAGCGCCGAGAGCAAAACCGCGCCTCCCTCTCGAGACGTGTGTGAGCTCAATCCTGTCGTTTTCCGAATCGAAAAACACGCTGTGTGTCCCGTATTCGCTTCCGACGCGAATCGAATTGACCTGCAGGTCTTCCTTGGGAATTTTTCCTTCAGGAACGCCTGTCAATAGTCTCTTTTTCCCGGGAAAATTTTTAATGACCGCTTCGCCGATGGTAAGCGCCGTACCGCTGGGGGCATCCGCCTTTTGGTTGTGGTGCTGTTCGAGCACCGCGCAGTCGAAAGCGTCGAACTGGCCGAATAGTTTGGCTGCTTTTTCAACGGTCGAAATGAACAGGTTTACTCCGAGCGAAAAGTTGGATGCCACCACCGCGGCAATTCCGCTTTCGTCCACAAGCCTTCGCACTTCGTCCATCTTGTTCTGCCAACCGGTCGTACCGATTACTATTGGCTTTCTCAACTCGCCGGCGAATCGGGCGTGCGCCGGAACAGCGTCCGCAATGGAGAAATCTATTATGGCGTCGCAGTTCTGGAACGACGCTTTGACATCATCGAACTTCGTATCTACATCTGCTATCGCGGACACCGAGTGATGACGCTGCTT
>JAJYOS010000079.1 GCA_021796055.1 Bacteroidota bacterium | reverse complement strand
CAACTTCATCATCAGCTCGCCGACTTCCGCTCCCCTTTTCCCATTGACCACCTGCTTCGACGAAACACTCCCGTTTTCAGCCAACTCCTCCCTCCTATGTCGGATTTCAGGGGTAGCCGCTTGACGAATCGCCGCAAAGCAAACCGTCCAACCAGTTGAGTAGATCCCGGCGAACGGAAGAAAGGAGATAAACGAGAATATGAAGCCGGCGACAGTCGAGTCCGTTTGGGAATTCTCGTAATTGGGGCCTGGCCCGGTCTTTTTACACTCTGCTCTGGCCGGCAGGTGGATTTTCAATCTGCGGTCCACAAAACCTACGGACTTGAAATCATGTTAGTCGGAAGCGTTCGTAGCAAACCGCACGGCAAATGAAAGGGGGATCTATCCGATCGTGAACACCTTCGACTTGAAATACCCGAGGGTTTTTTTCAAACCTTCTATTCTTGGCACATTAGGTTCCCATCCCAAAACTTGCCTGGCCCTCGATATATCGGGCTGCCTGACCTTCGGATCATCCTGCGGGAGGGGTTTAAAACTGATCTTGCTCTTGCTACCGGTAAGTTTGATAATCTCCTCGGCGAACTGGAGAATAGTAATCTCGTCTGGATTCCCTATGTTCACCGGTTCAGTGTAACTCGACCTGAGGAGTCGAACTACCCCCTCGACCAGATCATCAACGTAGCAGAAGCTTCGGGTCTGCGTACCGTCCCCAAATGCAGTCAAGTCTTCCCCCATCAACGCCTGCTTCATGAACGCAGGCAGCACCCTGCCGTCATCCAGTCTCATTCTCGGTCCGAAGGTGTTAAATATCCTGACAATCCGAGTATCGAGACCATGATAACGGTGGTATGCCATGGTGATTGCTTCGCCGAACCGTTTCGCTTCATCATAAACTCCCCTGACGCCTATAGGATTGACATTCCCCCAGTACTCTTCACGCTGCGGGTGCATTAGTGGATCTCCATATACTTCGCTCGTCGATGCAAGCAAGAAACGTGCGCCCTTGGCTTTGGCAAAACCCAGCGCTTTGTGTGTGCCGAGCGATCCGACTTTCAGCGTCTGTATCGGTAGTTTCAGGTAATCGATTGGCGACGCCGGACTAGCGAAGTGAAGTACGGCGTCAACCTTACCTTCGACATAGATGAAATCTGTAACGTTATATTGTATGAACCTAAATCTTGGGTTTCCGAAAAGATGCGCGATGTTGTCCGGACTCCCCGTCAGGAAGTTGTCCATGCAGACGACCTCGTCGCCTTCGGTAACAAAGCGCTCACATAGATGAGAGCCGATAAATCCGGCACCGCCGGTGATTAATATCCTAGCCATTATTTAGTCCTATATTGTGGATAGTATGCAGTTCGTGGTATGTAGTAGGTAGTAAAGCATATCGTGCTTTGGTCAGTGACAAAACTCGCCGGGTTGGCTAATCATGCTGTCCAACCTATTGTTCACCTGATCGTATCTCTCACTCAGGTGGAGCTTTCTCTCTTTGTGCAAGTACCCTTGGTCTGCCGCAGGATAAGTCCAGATACCGGTTTCGCCGGCTTCTGCGGCAGAATCCACGAGTTTGCTCAGGAAAGAGTTGGGGTATCTTCTTCTGTACCATGACACAACTATATTTGCTGAAACCGAGCGCGCTGACCTGCGCACCCGGTCGGTGAGATAGTACTTCTCTTCCCTCGGAAAACATTTTGTCACTTCGAATATTTCCAGGGAGAGATTGTAAGAGAGTTGAAAGACTTTAAGGTCCCTAAAACTTTTATTTTCACCTTCACCGTTTATTCTCTTTTTGCCTCCTGCTTTCATTTTACTCGCTGTTTACTGCATACCCTCTACTCCCTAATGTCTCTATTTCCTTCCTATCCCGTAGTATTCGAATCCCATCTCGCGGACCTTCTCGGGTTTGTACAGGTTCCGTCCATCGAAGATGACATGCTGCCTCATAAGCTTCTTCATTTTTTGATAATCTGGTTCGCGGAATTCCTGCCATTCGGTGACGAGTATTAGTCCATCTGCGTCTTTCAAGGCTTCGTACTGATCATTTGTGAATTTTACTCTACTGCCTCCACTCCCAGCTTTCTTTCCAGACGGTTTCGCTTTTCCCTGATTAAGCAGCTTAACTGCATTTTCGGTTGAGACGGGATCAAAAGCTGCAACCGAAGAGCCTGCTTCGAGAAGTTGATCGATGATTACAAGGGACGGTGCCTCGCGCATGTCATCCGTCTTCGGCTTGAAGGAAAGTCCCCAAAGGGCAAAATGCTTGTTGCTGAGTTTGTCGCCGAAATGGCTCCTCACCTTCTCGAATATCAGTTTCTTTTGTTCGTCGTTGACTTCGTTGACCGCGGTCACGACCTTCGTCACGACGCCTTCTTCCTCACCGATCTTGATCAAAGCTTTCACATCCTTCGGGAAGCAACTGCCGCCCCATCCGATTCCGGGGAAAAGGAACTTCGGTCCTATACGGGCGTCGTACCCGATCGCAACTCTGACTTTATCGACGTCTGCATTTACTTTTTCGCAAAGCCGCGCGATCTCGTTCATGAAAGATATTCTCGTCGCGAGGAAAGCGTTCGCCGCATATTTGACCATCTCCGCACTCCGGTTCTCCATAATGAGAATCGGTGCTCCTGTGCGTATGAAGGGCTCGTATAGCTGTTGCAGAATCTCGACTCCCCTAGAGTCCTCGACACCGACAACGACCCTGTCGGGAAACATGAAATCCTGGATGGCGTTTCCCTCCTTTAAAAATTCGGGGTTGGACGCGACGATGAAATCTGTCCTCTTGTACTTCTTGAAGATGCCCCTGATCTTGTCGGCGGTACCGACGGGGACGGTGCTCTTGGTAACCACGATCTTCTCTCCCGCCGTCAGCTTTGCAATGTCTTCCGCGACCGAAAGGACATAACGCAAGTCCGCGCTGCCGTCAGCGCCCGGGGGAGTTGGCAAGCATAGGAATATTACATCCGAATTCTCAGAAGCCTCTTTTAGAGATAAAGTGAATACGAGCCTCTTTGCTTTGAGGTTCTTCTCAAGCATCGCATCAAGACCAGGTTCGTATATCGGTGAACGCCCCTTTTTGAGCTGAGTAATCTTCTTGAGATCTACGTCCATACATGTGACTTGATTGCCCGTTTCGGCGAAACAAGTCCCTGTGACTAAACCTACATAACCGGTGCCAATCACAGAAATCCTCATAAACTAATCCTCTTCGATTTTCAAGTGCAATTTAAATTCTTCATGCCAGAATTTCAGCGCCAGCGGATGTCATGGTTGAGAAGCGAACTACGATCAGTTTCTTTGTCCTCGTCCCTCCCCGACCATGGAACAAGTTAGTTAGTCCATTGGTTTCTCTCAAGTGTGACGTTAAGACCGGATCCAAATATTATCCGATAGCTATTTAAAAAAACCTGAGGGATGAAGGAAAAGTTTCATGCAGGTCAACTGAAGAATGATCATGCACCGTCGGGGCCCCGGGGCTGCAAAAAATTACGTTTTGTCAATCGGCACCAGGATGCATGCGCCGCCGCGCGTACTGGTTTTTAACCGCTTCGCCTCTTAGGAGTTCAGCACCTCGCGCACCTTCTTTGCCAGAGAATATGGAGTGAAAGGCTTTGGAAGGAATGATACACCTTCTTCCAGTACTCCCCTATGGGCGATAACGTTTCCCGTATAACCTGACATGAAGAGAGTACGGATACCCGGTATGATCGATCCAATCTTGTCCCGAAGCTCCTTACCATTCATGACAGGCATTACTACATCGGTAAGAAGCAAATGAATTTCACTCTGGTATTCCTGGCAGATGATCATGGCCTCGCCGGGACTCAGAGCAGTGAGGACTTTGTACCCGTAGGATTCGAGACTCCTCTTTGCTAATTCGAGGAGATCCGCCTGGTCTTCGACAACGAGTATGGTCTCGTGACCGTTGACATCCTCCGACTCGGGTACTGATTCCTCCTTGTCGAGTTCGCCATAATAGCGCGGAAAGTAGATCTTGAAAGTCGTACCGGCGCCGACCTCGCTGTACACATTTATGTTTGCCTGGTTTTGCTTCACTATACCGTAGACGGTAGAAAGTCCGAGACCGGTACCCTGGCCTTTCGGTTTTGTGGTAAAAAAAGGCTCGAAAATCTTCTCCAACGTCTCCCTATCCATACCTCTTCCGGTGTCGGAGAAACTCAACTGGACATATTCGCCTGGAGCGAATCCGACCTGACCATTTGAGTACGTTTCACCAACTGTAAGGTTTGAAGTCTCGATCGTTACCGATCCGACATCCACTATGGCGTCTCTTGCATTTGAAGCGAGATTTATCAGAATCTGGTCGAATTGAGTTGGGTCGATCTTGATATTCCAGATTCCATTGTCCGGATAGAACGAGAGTTCGATATCCTCGCCCAGCATTTTCTTTGTCATCTCAAAAACGGATCTTATAGCCTGGTTAAGGTTCAGGGGTTTAGGTGAAACGATGTCGCGTCGCGCGAATGCAAGGAGCTGCTTGGTAAGATCGGCGCCGCGCTTGGCTGCACCGTAGATCATATCTGAGTACCGATGCAGCGGATCTTGCTTTCAAATTTTCCTGTTAATCAGCTCGGCATATCCCATTATTACTCCGAGCATATTATTATAGTCGTGAGCGACGCCGCCCGCGAGCCTTCCGATCCCTTCCATCTTCTGCACCTGGGCCAAATGTTCTTCAAGCTTCTTTCTTTCGGTGATGTCGTAAGCAGATGCTATAATTGCAGGCTTGCCTTCGTATTCTATACCCCCTCCACTGAAGTCGATCCATATTGCGTTACCGGACTTAGTGAGTATTTGGAATTCGTAATGCTTGCTCACATTGTCGCCATTCAGACGTTCGGACGATCGCTTCATAACGAAGTCCCGGAACTCCGGGTGAACAATTTCTGCAACACTAAGACGTGAAATCTCCTCGAAAGTATATCCGGTCATTTCAAGTGCGGCAGGATTCGCATAGAGAATGTGGCTGCCGTCGTGGATCCAGATGGCCGCGGACGATCCTTCAACAAGTCCCCGGAATTTTTCCTCACTCTGCCGAAGTTCCTCTCTTTCTCTCCTTCGTCCCGTAATATCCTCGTACGACCCAAGGACGCCGATGACTTCGCCCTCAGGATCCCTGAGAGGTACCTTGCTCGCGCGCAGCCAATGCACTCCGTCCGGAAAAACCCGGGGTTCCTCAAAGTTCAACTTGCCCTTTCCGGTTCTGATGATTTCTCTATCGTCCGCACGATAGCGTTCCGCCTGATCCCGCCATCCCATCTGGAAATCGTTCTTTCCTTTTATCTCATCCGGTGAATTGAAACCAGAGTCAATAGCGAACGGCAAGTTGCATCCGACGTAGTTGCTCTCCTTGTCTTTCCAGAAAACACGTACCGGTACGGTATCGATCACGTCTTTTAGCATCCCTTCGGATTTGTGAAGAGCTTCTTCCGCACGTTTCCATTCCGTTATGTCCTGAATCGTGCCGAACATCTTCAGGGGAGTTCCACTATCGTCGAATTCGAGTGTTCCGAGACCGTGAACCCATAGTTCCTTCCCGTCGTACTTCCGTCGTATTCTGTATTCCCTGTCGAATTCCTTCTTGTTTGTCAAAACGTCGTTAGCAAAGTATGACCTCATTGCCTCGCGATCGTCCTGGTGGACAAGATCGAGCCAGCCATCAACAGTACGCTTGAATTTGTCGTCGATCCCAAAGAGTTCGTCGAGCATTTCAGAGCTACTCCATTCCCCCGTCCTGGTATCGAAGATGTAATGACCAACTCGGGTGACTCTTTCGGACTGCTTCAGCCGAAGTTCGCTCTCCCTCAGCGCCCTCTCCGCTTCCCTTTCTTTTGTCTGGTCTCTAAAAATCAGAACTACACCGATTACGTTTCCTTTATCATCGTGGATAGGAGCCCCGCTATCTGCTATAGGGTATCGGGCACCGTTTCGCGAGACCAGGACAGTATGATTTGCCAGCCCTATGACTACGCCGTCATGAAGGACGCGATCCGCTGGGCTCTCAACTTCATCGCCGGTATCTTCATTGAGAATATGGAACACATCCACAAGCCGCTTTGAGACAGCTTCCGCCTCCGACCATCCTGTGAGAAGTTCCGCAACAGGATTCATTTGCCGTATGGAACCCTTCACGTCGGTGGTTATCACGGCGTCGCCCATACTGTATAGAGTTGCCCTGAACTCCCCCTGTATTGCGCTCCTTTCTACTTCAGCTCGGTATAATTCACGATATGTGACAGCTTGTCGGTGCCTGAACGCATAGGCAGTAGCAGACACCGATGCAATTATTAACAGCAAAATGAGCAGGACTACAACACCGCCCCTGTAATATGCCGCTCCGGTTATTTCACGTTCATTCAACTTAGCAGCAATGAACCACGGAGTATTGGGGACCGCATGCAAATACGCGATTACGCTATTGCCTGCGTAGTCCCTCCCCTTAAATATCCCTGAGTGCCCGTTGACTGCCTGAGCTTCCGGAGATGATCGAGAGTAAAGCGCGACTCGGACGGCAAAGATATTCGATTTCTTTAACCGAAGCGGAGTCAGACACAATGCACTGTCCCCGTCTTTCTCCACCAAAAAAAAGATTCTGCCGTTTCGCTCGGTATCGGCCATAAGCTCATAACGGGGAAGAGGAACCGATCCGCGTCGGTCCGCATCATCATTACGCCTTCCAGCCGACCAGCTTCGCTGAAAATTGCATTCATGGCGTCCACATGCATCCTGCCGTCATCCGTACGAAACAGATCGGTTAGAACCGGCATGCGCTCCGTGATGGTCGCAGCAACGTCAGGAAACTCAGAAGAGTCGATCGTAGATGGAGTGCTTCCGTCATCGATCAGGGTACGCCCATCCGGACTGATAACGAAGGCGGCACTGTATAGCCCCAATTCCCCCTCTAGCCGTAGACGCCTGATAATCGGCTCTCGAAATTCCGAGCGACCTGCCGATGAAAAAAATTTTGTCAATGCGGACTTGACCAGAGGACTTTGTGAAAGCTCAAGCACGTCTGCGAGACGCTCAATGCGCCAACTTTCAATTTCCTTTTCTTTCAATTCTGCTATCGCTCGGATAGAGTCGTACCTTTCAGCGCGCACCTTCCTCATTTCCTGCCGGAGGAATGAGACAGCAAACCCCAATAAGAAGATGCCGACAACCAACGAGATAGGCACCCATAGCCTTGTGGAGATAGCGGTCCTCCGGTCCGATCCATCCATGTCCTAGACCTCCAGTTTTGTCCGTTAGAATGCTTGATGGTTATACTGAACGGACACTTATCGTCGAAGTAAGAATATCACTCTATATGAGATGGAAAAGATTTTACCGCTAAAGGGATCAATATGATTCCATCTGAAACTCGCTCGCGTGGAAATATAATGAGTCGATATGCCATGTTCCAGCATGGATGCATCGGGTGAGCATGAATCGCACCAGGGTTGATCCGGAAACCAGCCAGTCTTATATTTAGACTCATTGGTTCAAATAACAGAATATTGGTTCAAGAAATGTCAAGAAAAGAACGGGAAACGGAATTCAGACGAAGGGCTATAGTCGAAGCTGCGCGGGAAGTCTTCTCCGAGAAAGGTTTCGACGGGACGACCATAGACAACGTGGCAGCCAAATCGGAATTTGCCAAGGCTACTCTCTACAAATTCTTCCGTACGAAGGAAGAGCTGTACATGAGCGTCGTGGAGAATGTCTTCACGGAGATCAACGAAATCGCGGAGGGTGCGATGAACGAAGATCTCCCGGTGAGAGAGAAGTTCGCTCTCTTCATCCATCGGCTCATAACTCATTTCTCGGACCATGCGGATTTTTTCCGGCTACTCATGAGAGAAGTCGGACGTGTCAACATGGCCGGGTGGAAGGGGAGCCCTCACGCCCTGATCCATGAGAAGCTTAACGAGATCCTTGCGCGCGAGCTTGAACGCGGCATAAAGAACAAAGAGGTGCGAAAGATCGACACGCTTCGCGCAGGCCAGGTATTCAACCACATGGTTTATGCTTACCACATGAACAACCTCTTCTATGAACACGACGAGAAAATGAAGAAGGAGGCTGTGGACTTCCTGGTCACGGTGTTTTTCGACGGCATCGGAACGGGAGCGAAGAAGAAATGAAAAAGAAGTACGTTGTCAGCGGAGCCCTCGCAGGAATAGTAGTAATCTATTTCGTTTTCCATTCCCTGTTTGTTCATGAGAAGGTTAAGGTAAGTGAGGTGCGTCGCGGAAATCTCGTGACCGTCGTATATGCCACGGGAAACGTCAGTGCGGATTCAACTGCCACACTTCGGTCCGAGGCTGGCGGGGTCGTCACGCATGTCGGAGTTAACGAAGGAACCACCGTGAAACGCGGAGAGCTTCTTCTCAAGACGGACGACAGCGACGATCTTCTTCGCGTCGAGCAGGCCGCGGCAAACCTGGAGTCCGCGCAGATTGATCTTCAGGACAAACTTCAGAATCTCGGTCGAATACAGGCGCTGTTCAAGAGCGGAAGCGCGACTCAGAAACAACTGGATGACGCTCAAACCATTGCGAACCTGGCAAAGGTGTCGGTTCAACAGAACAAGATAGCCCTGGGCATAGCGAAAGAACAGTTGTCGAAGACCAGGGTCACTGCTCCTTTTTCGGGCGTCATCATTTCCACCAGTGCGAAGCTCGGTGATTATCTCCTGCCTAACGGCGTATGTTTCGAGATGATCGCGCCGAAATCGATTCTTGTCGATGCAGAAGTCGACGAGCAGGATCTCGCCAGGATCGGCAAAGGACAAAAATGCGTCGTGGCGTTCGATGCCTTTGGGGATAGGAAGTTCGACGGCTACGTTTACAGGATCGTTCCGAAAACCAACGAGGCTACTAAAACTTCCAGGGTATTCGTTAAGCTTCTCGGTCCGCCGGCGAATCTCAACGTCGGGATGACGGCGACGGTGAACATCGTCTCTTCCGAGCTCCACGACGTCTTGCTTGTGCCCCGAACCGCGGTAATGCAGCTTCCAAACTCGAACGTCGTATATGAAGTTCAGGCGGGGAAGCTGAAAGAGGTCAGGGTCGATGTCGGGGCCTCCGACGGCAGGCTTTCGGAAATATTAGGAAATACGCTTCGTCCCGGTGCCATGATAGTGTCTGAGCCGGGACCGGGCATCAGGAACGGAATGCAGGTGGAAGCGGCGGATTGATGCTGAACAAGTTGAGATTCATACTGAGCATCGCTTCCCGTCACCTGATGGGAAAGAAACGGCAGACGGCCCTCGTTGTCGCGGGGGTCGCGGTCGGCTCGATGGTCATGATACTGACGTTCGGACTCGCGGAAGGAATCATAGCCGAGATTGAAAACAAGATCATAGACATCTCGCCTCTGATAACCGTCAAAGGCGAGAGGGTTCGTGCCAGGCAGCGGCTTCTCCTCGGCTCGTCTCCTTCGTCATCGAATCATTACGAAATTGTCTCGCGCATAATACCCGACGAGAAAAAAGAGGTAAAGCCTTATACGGAGGTCGTGTCGCTCGTCGGAAGCCTGCCGGGCATCGATGCCGTATCGCCGTTCGTCGCCACCCGCGGGGTGCTTCGTTATTCTACTCTTTCCCGTCCCTGTTTTGTGAAAGGCGTAATCCCGGAGAGAGAAGCCCTCATCGGCAAGCTCAGGCAGAACGCCGTCACCGGAAGTCTCGACGAGCTCTCTTACACGAAGAACGGTATTTTGCTTGGGGACGGACTGGCGAAGAAAATCGGCGTGCATTACCACGACCTGGTCCGATTCACCGGCGAGAACGGGAAGGTCTATAATCTAATGGTCGTAGGATCCTTCGCGAGCGGCTTCGGCGCCGTCGATGACAACGATGCTTTCGTGAATCTTCGTCTCGCTCAGACCATAAACGGACTCGCCGAGAATGCGGTTTCAGCCATCGGAATACACACCGCGTCACCGGCGATTGTGAACCGGCTCGCAAGTGAAATCAGCCGGCTTACAGGCTATAAAACGGAAACATGGGAACAGGCAAACGAGAACCTTCTCTCGCTGTTCAGGAGGAACAACGACATAACGTTCTTCCTGGTTATCTTCGTGTTTGTTGTTGCGGGGTTCGGCATAGCGAACGTTCTCATAACGATCGTGCTTCAAAAGCAGCGCGACATAGCGGTGCTGAAATCGATGGGTGTCGGCACAGGGACGCTGGAGATGACGTTCCTTGCGGAGGGAATCATTCTCGGGATTGCGGGTGCTGCAATCGGCTGCATCGCGGGACATTACCTGACCAGCCTCATCTCCGCTCTCCCGATCTCCTACGGACCGAGCGCCGTCGTAAGGGGAAATCACATCGTTACTGTTCAGAAGCCAGTTTACTACATTCTCACGACTCTCTTCGCCGTCTTTGTCAGTGCAATTTCCGGGTACGCCCCGGCTAGAAGAGCGGCCCGTCTAAAACCAGTCGATGTTCTCCGGGCGTGATCATGAAGAGCAATTATCACCTTTTCATGATTGCTTTCCGGCAGCTACTTAACCGTAAGCGTCAGACTTTTCTCACGCTTCTCGGAATCAGCGTCGGCGTCATGGTGCTCATCACTGCCGTGTCTCTCATGGACGGACTCCTCCAGGGCTTCATACAGAAGATTGTGGACATCGCCCCGCATGTAATCGTCTCCGGGGAAAGGGTGAAACCTCCGGTTCCGGACCAGCTCGTCACTTCCCGTAACGGAACGCACGTGATCTTCATAAAGAACATCAGCCGGGAAGAGCAGGAGGTTATCAAGAACTATCCGAGGGTCGAGAGTCTCATCGAAAGCGATTCACTTGTCCAGCTTGTTTCTCCACTCGTGTCGACCGACGTAATAGGGATGTTCGGCACCATATCGGAACCGATCCGGCTTTTTGGGATATTCCCGTCAAAGGAAAACGGCATCGAGAAATTTTCCAGCGGCATGGTCAGCGGAAATTACGACGCGCTCGAACGGACTCCCGACGGCATACTCCTCGGAACAACAGTGGCAAAGGATTTCACCGCCCGTCCCGGGGACAGGATGCAGATTGTAGCTCCATCGGGAATGATCTACAGCGTCCGCGTGGCGGGAATTTTCAAGACAGGAATAAATGACATCGACGATAACTGCTATGTCAACATGCGTCTCGGACAAAATATCGGGGGGTTCTCGCCCGACGAAGCGAGCTATATTTACATACGAGTCAACGACCTTCCTAAGGACGGACTCGTGGCGCATACAATCGAACAGGAGACCAACTACAAGGCGATGACGTGGGAGCAGAAGGCAGCCAGCGTCGTCGCACTCTTCAAGATGATTTCCGGGATAGTTTACTTCCTCGTTTTCTTCGTCATCATGGTGGCCGGTTTCGGAGTGGCAAACGTGCTGATCACCAACGTCATGGAGAAGGCAAGGGATATCGCTATCCTGAAGTCTATCGGATTCAAGAGGAGTGAAATTATTCTCGTATATATGATTCAGGGTGGTCTGGTCGCTGTAATCGGTGCCGCCATCGGGTGCATATTGGGTTTCATTCTGATCGAGATCATGTCCTCGATCCCGATGGCGTCATCGGGTCAGAGTCTTGTAAGCTCCAGCCATCTCATGATGGGTAAGAACCCGATGTACTTCGTGATGGCATCCATATTTGCCATCGTGGTAAGTCTTGCGGCGGCGGTCGGGCCTTCCCGCAACGCAGCCAGAGTAAATCCTGTCGAGATTCTCCGTGGTGAAAGATGACGAATGAAGCGATAATCAAGCTGGAACACGTCAGTAAACAACTTGCGATGAAAGACGGCGGAGAAGAGATCGTCACGACGATTCTTCCCGATATCAGCTTCGACATATTGCGCGGCGATTTCACCGCCATTACCGGCCCAAGCGGCTCCGGGAAGACTACTCTCCTCTACCTGATGGGTGGACTCGATAAGCCCACATCCGGACGCGTAATCCTGGATGACCAGGAGATAAGCTCGCTTAAAGAGGAGGAGCTTGCGGAGATGAGAAATGCCAAACTCGGATTCGTCTACCAATTTCATTTTCTACTTCCGGAGTTCAGTGCGCTTGAGAATGTCATGATGCCTATGCTGGCACGCGGCAGGTCGTCTCTAAACCAGGCGAAGGAACGCGCGTCGGATCTCCTTGACCGTCTCGGTCTGTCGGACAAAGTCCGAAACAAGCCGAACCAGCTTTCCGGCGGCCAGCAGCAGCGGGTCGCTATCGCGCGCGCCCTCGCGAATAATCCGATGGTCATCCTGGCAGACGAACCGACAGGCAACCTCGACTCCCAAAGCGCCGAGGTGATTTACGATCTGTTCTCCGAACTGAACAGAGAAATGCGGCAGACAATAGTCGTCGTTACACATGATGAACATTTTGCTTCCAAGACCAAACGGATATTGCATATACTCGACGGAAGATTGAACAGCGACAGGATACTCGAATAGTGGAAAGAGAAATAGCGATGAAAGCCTTAGCGTCTCTTGCGTTTGCCCTGGTGATTGCACTTCACTTAGCAGCCTTGAGGGCTCAAACGTCTTCGTCCGACAGAAATAAACCGGTCACGGTCAATCATGTGGATCTCCACATCACACCACGCTCATCCTTAAACCACGGACAGGGGACGGTCGCCTCGATCCAACCCGGCACCGAGGCGGCATTCGATCTCAATGCTTTAACAGATTTTGCAGGAGGTTTCCGGCTTTGTTCTTCAGAAGGTCCTGCTGCTTCTTCAAGACTTCGTTCTGT
>JAJYOS010000623.1 GCA_021796055.1 Bacteroidota bacterium | reverse complement strand
TGTTAGGCAACTGTTTCGCACTCATATCACCCTTCTTACCCGAATTTGCGCTTCCCGGCATTCGCCCGTGCCGTGTACCAGTATGAGGCAACTGCCGAGGTGGCGGCGCGTATCTGACTCTCAACCATGCCGTCGAGTTCTTTGTTGAATTTCCGATAATATTCACCGGAATAAATGTATTCCTTGCGGCCATCTTTCGTCTCGATTTTGTAGAGATCGTCTTTCGGGATACCGACCTTTGCAAGGCTGTCGGCCCGGAACACCCTGTCGAGAAGTGAATAACTATGCGTCAGGATTCCGAGAGCATGTCCGACGGGATCCTTGATATAATGCGCGCTGTCCAATCCTCCGAACGTGTAGTCCATTCCAAAGTGTGCGGGTATGCCTGTCTCCCACCGGAAATGAACGCCGATGTTGCCGGTGAACTGACCATCGTAATTCTTGGTGGCGTGCAGCGGCACGTGCATGTCGGCGACGTAATGACCGAGATCCGCCGACAGGTGGAGCACAAGCGGGATATCGTGCGCCTTCATGGCGGCACTGAGGCTGTCTACATCCAGTCCGACCCGCCACGGGACCATCCCATCTTTTATGACGGCTTCCTCGCCGTATTTTTTCACCGCTTCTTCGTATGTGTGGGGAACTTTGAAGTTCGGATAGGTACCGTAATCATCCATATCCATGTAATGGTAGTTGCCTTCGTTTTTCCACTCGCCCCTTCGCATATCGGGGTCGACGGAATGCGCGATCACAAAATCTGCGTGTTCCTGGTAGAAACTTTTCAGCGGCTCAGGAAGAAGAGTTACGGCTTCCTTGTTAATCGTCTTGTGAGCCCAGAAGCCCCAGCCGAATGCCGCCTGGGTGACCAGCGTCAGAGCAATTGTGGAAAAAACATATAACGAAACTCGCTTCAGCGTTTTCATCCGGAAATTTTCCTTGACTGTTGGGCAAAATAGTCCCGCCCCATCCGCTCTCGCAGATGGAGCGGGACAAATTTAAAAGAGACTAACGAATCTTCTTCTTATGCCTCATCTTGCGAAGCCGCTTCTTCCTCTTGTGAGTAGCCATTTTGTGGCGTTTTCTCTTTTTACCACTCGGCATCCTAATTCACCTCCTGAGATGTAATGTTAGCGTGTTGTTCCAGTGTTTGTTGTGCTTTCTTCCCGATGTCGCTGTTGGGATCTACCTTGACGCATTCCTTGAAAGCAGCGTTCGCCTTCTCGAATTCCCCGGCGTTCAGGAAGACTATCCCAAGATTGTAAAGTCCGATCTGATGTTTGGGGTCTATCTTGAGAGCATCCTTCAGCTGGGCAATCGCCTCCTGTGTGTGTCCACCCTCAAAAAGGGTAACCCCATAATCCACACGTGCATCCACATTCTTCGGGACTTTGTCCAGATACCGCTTATAGTATATGGCGGCCTGGTCATAGAACCCGTTATCCTGAAGCATGTTTGAAAGCCTGAGGACCGATCCGATATCTTCGGGATTTTTGTTTACAACTTCTCTCAGCCGGTCGATTTCATGGAGAATATCCGCACTCGGCTGGCCTGCGGTGGCTGTTTGCTGTGAAGGCATGCTGCCGCCGCCTGTCCCGGTCTGAGTCGATCTGGTAGTCAGCAGACCGTAAACGAATATGCCTCCAAGAAGCAATGCCGCAACAATGGCAGCGGTCTGAGAAGTCTCCAGATGAAACCGCTTGCGAGCGGGAGATTTTTGCTCGGAGACCTGGCTTCTCTCCTTCTTTTTCTCTTTTCCCGGATGGGGCCGATTCTCGGGGTGAGTTTTTTCTTCCTCTCTTCGAGTCGTCTGAGGAGCAGATTGCTCTTCGACCGGCTCCTTTCGTGCGCCGCCCAGGAAGGTCCCGCACGATTCACACGCTCGCGCCCCGGAATGATTTATGAAACCGCAGGTCGGGCATACAAGTACCTCACTGCGATTGTGCGAGTCACCTGGTTCGACTCTTCCCGCCCCGGAGAGCTCATCGGGGAGTTGCTTTCCACAGCTCGGGCAAAACCTGAATTCAGCCGAGAGCTCAGCACCACAATGTGGACAAGACTTAACCGTCATCCCTGGGCTGCCTCCTCAACATGGCCCCCCTCGCCGGCTTCACTCTTGCCCAGATGTTCGTCAACAAATGCCTTGAACTCCTTGGATACCTTGAAGTAGGGAACATACTGTTCCTTAACAGGGTAAGCCTGACCCGTTTTCGGATTGCGAGCCATGCGTCCCTTTCTTTTCCGGATCTTGAAACTCCCAAATCCTCTTATCTCGATCGCCTTTCCTTCCGCGAGGGCATTTCGTACCGAGGCAAGAAACCCTTCGACGACCGCCTGAGTTTCAATCTTCGTCAGGCCGGTCTGCAGGGCAATTTCCTCCACAATATCTGCTTTGGTAACGCTCATCATCTCCCCTTTCTATTGCGCGAATCTGTATTGTAATATCGGTTGCTCGATAAAGTCCTTTTCGAAGATATGGAATCTTGAAAGAAAATCACCGAGGAGGAGGTCAACAAGAGTCCGTGGCCTTCTAGCCTCTATGACTTTAGGTTCTCCCTTGATGCCGCCCAGTTTCGCAGCGATCGATATGGCGTCCTCGAACGAACCAAGCGTATCTATCAACCCAAGTTTTAATGCTTGAGCTCCTGTGAACACCCGGCCATCCGCAAACTTTTTCAAATTTCCGACCGACAGCTTCCGCTCCCTGGCAACGACGTCAAGAAACTGATCGTAACTGTCGTCGACGACGCCCTGGAAATATTTCTTATCGGTCTCAGTCATCTTTCTGAACGGTGAGCCCGAGTCTTTATACTTTCCGCTCTTTATGACATCCATTTCAAGACCCAGCTTGTCCATCAACTTCGAATAGTTCGGAAACATTGCGATAACTCCGATGCTTCCGGTAATAGTTCCCGGATTCGCGACGATCCTGGTTGCCCCGCAACTGACGTAGTATCCACCGCTGGCAGCGATTGAGCCCATCGACACA
>JAJYOS010000078.1 GCA_021796055.1 Bacteroidota bacterium | reverse complement strand
CTGGATCTGGTATCCCCAGCCGACTGTCGGTGACTTTGCCGTCCTTATCATCGTGAAGTAATTCAATAGTCCTACACCGTAGTCGCCGCCACCAGTCAAGACGTTTGAGAACGAAGACCCATAGCCTGGATCGACGCCAACCAAGTTACCCGACTGAACAAACCCCGGCCAGTCTGTCTTGTCCGAAAACATGTGCTCAGTTCGCGTGTTCATCCAACTCGGCGTATATACAGAGTCTGATCCTTTTGCAGTGTCGTCCCATGCCGTCCAAAGCTTGGTCACTGCAGTGGGCATGAAATAGTCATTATTCTCAACCTCAATCTTCCTTTTTGATTCGGCCAACATCCGCCAATTTGGCTTCCCGGCATCGGATGGATCATATATGGAGTCGGCTGCCACGCTCATTGTATCGAAATCGATTTGTGAAGGAATCGCTGGAGAATAGACTTCATACCACCATGGATACTCCGCCCGCGTCTCACCCGATACGAGAGTGGAGTAGAAAATGTTGTTCTCAATTTTGGCGGAGTAAGCGGTGAAGAGTGCGAAGGGTTGTAGGAAGGTAAAGACAACACTGTTGTGACAAAATTCGACATATCTTGGCGGTATACCTTGGTCCGGCCCGCAGGCGTAATCATTCACGCAAAATGAAGTGTTGTAATCCATAACCACCGAGTCCGCTACCGGCACGGACGGCCACACTGGCCATAGAATTCCTGAGTCAGTCCAAACCGCTGGACTCACCCCGTTCCGGAATATGCAGTTCGTAATGTGGAAGTCGTCCCAGTTCCCGGTGTAGCCCACTACACTCCCCGTATTTCCGTCAGAGATCACATTGTTCAAATAGAGTCTCACGGAATCACCCCTGACCAGAACGTCCCGACTCCCCGCTGCATGCGAGCCATTGGTAGACATGTCTTCAAAGAAAATATTATCGAAGGATACTGTCAGTCCCTTTTGGTTTATGTCAAATGCAATTTTGGGTATCGAACCGTCATTCAAAACGCCCGGTTGTATGCAAGGGGGGCGTCCGTTGGGGCCTAACACTCCGAGAAACGTCACGCTCGACCTCGGCGTGATTTGGGAAAGGAAGATATAAGTGGTATCCAGCGAGACAAACTTGTACACGCTGTGGGCCTGCTGGCCGCTGGCTGTCGTATCACTGTTTATTACCTGGTCGATACTCGGCCCATTTGCGTACACGACAAGAGTGTCGCTGACGGCGGCTAATGACATCTTCGAAAAACCGAAGAAGACTATCGCTGATATCACTGCCGCACGGACAAGTAATCTTTTCATCGTATCGCTCCTTCTCTAAGGATATGATTGGTTGAGTCTTCGATCACTCCGTTCTCACACGTAGCATCGAGGAACGGAAAGTTGCTTCATTCCCCTGCAGCACAAACACCGACTCGTTGAATTTGTCGCTCCATTTCGATCGTCCGGCGGCATCAGTCAAGCGTGAAGTAGCAGAATGGACAACCGCGTCCACCTCAGTAAAGTCCATTTTGAACAAGGACATTTGTTTCGCCAGAGTTTTGCGCTTGCTCATGCAAAGCGGGGCACTCGCCGAATTACCAACGAAGGAAAACCCGATCACTTTCCTTTCGCTTTGTAAAACAAGCACCAAGGCACCAAGCTGTGCGGGTCTATATCTTGTTTTCATGAGCTCTAACGCCGTCCCTTTTACATAATTCGCCGAACCATACATCATCCTATCTACTATTCTGCAACACGCACTGTCAGTACAATCTTATGTACATCGACACTGCAGGCTCTTGAGCCCGCTTACCGCGAAACTGTTCTTAAATATTCCATTGCGACAACTATTTCGTTTCGTTTCTGAACATGATCTTGACCGTTTGCGGCATTACGTCATTGATCCTGGAATTCCTCGTGAGCGTCCAGAAGCTCCTGTTTCTTTCCAACAAAACTTCGGTCGATACCATCCAGCTTTGAATCCATCCTGTGTTGGTAGACCAAGCTCCCCAGCCGGCGTCGCCGTTGGAAGCCCAATAATCCCAGATGCCGTAGTCAAACGCCCTGAACCATGCCCCATCCAAATCTTTGTGCCTGGCGCTTTTTACCTGGATGCGCATAAGGAAATCGGCGAGTTTTCTTTCCGCCGCGATGTATTTCTTGTTTTTCGTGGCATGTGCTGCTTCGTTCAGGCTGAAGAATGCGAAGTTGTTTGTGTACAGCATATCGGCAACTGGTTCACCGTTTCGGAAAATCAGCGATGCTTCTCCGGTCCCATAAGCCGCGTTCGTTTTCGGCGGACCGTACATGCCTTCGCCTGGAGGGCCGAGTTCCTCCCTTATCGCGCCGCAAGGAGCCTGATATTTCAACATGCCGGATACCACCTCGTTAAGCCATTTCCGGTGTTCGGGAGTATTCTCAATCCTTACCAGCCACGCCAGTGGAAGTATCATTCGAGCTCGCTCCTGCTGAAGGCCGTTCGTCCAAAGCCACTTCTTCGGATAATCCTTCATCGTGATGCTTATCGCCCTTTCGGTCCTCGTCAGGAGAGGCTTGTAACCGGTCTTGCCATACAGCCAGAGATAACACGCCCACATCCACGCCTCGAAGTGCGGATGCGGATTTATAATCTTTCCGTCCCAGTAATATCTCCAGCCGTGCTTCAGAATGGAAGCCTGGTCCAGCCGGTCGCCTCTGAATCCTTCACGGCCTGTCGTTCTGAAGTTCGCCATGATGGCTTCAGCGATTTGCTTATCCCACCTGTCGGTCTTCAGGTAGGCTTCGGCGCCGATAAGTCCCAGCAACAACCTTGCGTTGTCGTCCCCGTAGAAGATATCCGGATGCGTAACGGCCCAGCCTATCAAACCGAAGACAGGACTGTTCGGATCATTCTTAGCGCCAGACCTCAGATCGGAATGGTAAAATATGAAGTTGGCAAGATTGGCGGCGATCATATCGTATCTCTTAATATGGAGATAATTCCCGGCGGCCGTGAGAGCATACGCCACCTGTCCCTGGTTGTCTGCGCGCACCCAGTAGCGATATTCCTGATCCCCATCGTAGTAAATGTGTGAGACCTGTCCTTCAAGAATTCCCAGCGATCCGTTCCCATTCGGCCACGAACGCTTGACAGGCGGCCCAATAGGTGAGAGTCCGTTGCCCTCATATTTCAGGTACATCTTCTTCCAACTCTGGGCGACAAAGAAATGTCCTTTGAAAAACCAGTCCACCCCCTTCTTTATGGAAACGCCCATGGCGTCGGCAGGTAGCGGTTGGTCTCTCCCGTACATCGGTGAAACGTAGGAAAGCCAGCCACTGAGCCTGAAGTTTTGGTCGTGCGTTATCCACGATAAAATGTAATCCCAGACAACCTTCCAAGAGTCCGACGGTTCGTATCGGCTTGTCGCAAAACTGCTCAGTCGCGTCATAGCCACCAACATATTCCCATCCTGGAACAGCAGCGGATAGGTCTTTACGTCGCTGACGCCATATACGGCCTTGTCGAAACCCGCCACTTTGCCGAAGACGACCAGCGGATCTTTAACGTTAACCGGTATGACATGGCAGTCGTTGACGCCCAGTATGCTCATTGGTTTCAAGGCATTCCCGAATACGTCGGAAACGACCACGCCTCTTTCCATGTGTGGCGTGGCGACCGTATCCGGAACGGCCAGCCCTGGTAAAGAAGCCGGGTACTCTATGTAGAGTCTGAGCTTTTTCTTTCTCGCGAGTTCAAGCATGCTGCTGCTGACCGACACGCGTTTCGTGGGATAAGAATCTGCAAGAAGCAGGACGCCGGTGCCATCCATTGCGTGTGATATTGCCTGACCCGGCGTCCTGTATATCCTGAGGTTTACATTCTCTTTCCGGAGTAGGACATACAAGTCGCTACCGGTGTTGCAGCAAATATTTATTGTCGGTCTCTCGCTTTGCGAGTAGCCCACCATCGAAACAGCGAACATAAAAAACATCAGAACCGTTACAAAAGGTCTTGGCTTCATAAATTCTATTTCCCGTCTCCCTTCTTTGGATATGGCGCCAGAATCACGGGATGCCTTGGCATCTGTGAAAAGTCAAAGTCTTTGACAAGGTTTCCGAGCAGTGGTTCATTCTCCCTGACATCAGGGCGCGAATCGGGCCGGCCGTCTGTCTTCGGATCGATCCGTTGTCCGTGAAGGAAATCGTCCTCGATGAATTTCAGATACGCGTCGTGGCTGAGAATCTGGTGATCGATGTAGCCCTTCTTCGCGTATGGGCTTATCACTATTCCGGGAACCCTGATACCGTAGCCTATTTCATCTATCCTCGGCGGCGCTACATGGTCGTAGAATCCTCCCCAGTCGTCCCACGACAGGAAGATTGCGCAACTGTTCCAGTCAGGGCTCTTCATTATCGCATTGATGACTCTGGTTACATAGGCTTGGCCGGTACTGATAAGTGAAGGTGGATGCTCGGAGTCTTTGAAGTTTGGAATTACCCAGCACACCGACGGCAGCGTTCCATCCTTGGCAGCCTTGAAGAAGTTTGAGAGGAGTTCAACATTGCCGACCTGATGGTCCTGGTGAACCGTTGTGAACCCAGGAAGGATATTCCAGATCGTCGGAACCGTCTTCTGAGGGATGTCCATCCAGTTGTATTCTGGCTTGGAAGTAAGCGAATCTTCATCCAGGTAATACGCCCAACTGACCCGATACTTGTGAAGGAGATATGTTATGTCGGTCCACGCGAACGGCTCCGGATCGGCCTTCGATCGGTCGATAACTTCCTGGACGGCGCTCACACACGACATCGGGTCACCGGGAATAACGGCATTTGCGGACCACGCCGAAACCATGCAAAGGTGCGTCGGGAAACTCCAGGATAGTATCGGTTCGAACATGTGGTCCTGCAGGACAAAGTCTTTCGCGTAAGTCCAGTAATTGGGTATGTCCTGCTGATCGTGGTAACCCATCGCGTCTAGGTATGGAGGTCTCTGAACGGGCCTGCCGTTATTGGAATAGAACAGTTCTTTATACTCCTTAAGACTTGACGATCCCAATTGCTCATAACTTTCTTTGAGAGAGGCCATCCCTTCAAATCTCTTGTACTCCTTTACTGCCTGCCTCAGGAAGCCATCCATCTTTCCATCGTCTACATCGGCAAAAGCATCGGGAGCCATGTGGGGCGCGTCGAAGTCGCGGTCATCAGGATCGTGGAACGGCCTGATCATCTTACCGTTCACCGGGTCGATAAGGCCGACGGTCGGGACGCTGTCCTTCATAGGAATGCCGTCCGCACCCGGGAAAGTCCCGAAATAGTTGTCGAAGGAATGGTTCTCCTGCATGATGATTATGATGTGCTTGATCTTGTGGATCCCCGTCTCCTGCGCGTTCGCAGTGCTGATCGCCGCGCCCCCCAAAAAAAATATCGATACGATCAACACCGTAAGGAGTCGAGAAACTGACGGGGAATATTGTCCGCGCGTGGAAGAAGAAGTATTGATTCTGTATATCATTAATGATCTTCCTTCTATGGATTCAATCAAGTTGTTGCGAACCGAGTCGCAGTACCGTTTCAGACAATATTTATTTCTAATTGACATTTGCCGCTTTGAGTTTTCCCAGGAAATTTACCTGACGATTGAATGGATGCAGGTAAAAGTCGACCAACACCGCGACAATTCTGCGGTTCAACTTCAACGAACGACTGAAGGGTTCTTTCAAATGAAATTTTGGCCAATCGCGTCTCACTTCAGACATCGGGATATTATTTCCAGTAAGCGCGAAAATCTTGAGGAGCGCGTCTGTAGTGAGTCTCTGTCCGGATGCGAAATCATAACTATCCAACTCCGGGAAGTATGGTCTCAATCCCTGCACCAGTTCATACTGGCTGATAGGCCACTCCGGATAAAACCATGTCTGGTTGGCGCCGTTGTACGGAACGCCCACTCCACGTATTATACCGGTCACGCCGATCCGCTGGATCGCCCTGAAATTTGGATCGCTCGGCGGGACATCAATGAATGGGAGAAGGTACGCATTGTTGTCAAGCAGTACTTTCTGTATCGCTCGTATGTTCGCCTCTCTCGGCTCCACATTATGAGACTCGCAGTACCACGCAAGTGCGCCGGCCGCTTGTCCGGTCAGCATCACGCATGTGGTCACCCTCGTCGCTCCGTTGACGATGTTCGACACTGAAATTCCCTTGTCGGCTACGATCAACCCGTTCACTCGCTTCGGAACAAGGCAGCCAATCGGGACGCCGAAGGACGGGATATGGGGGAAGACCCTCTTCGGAGCGTTCGGGATACCGGTGACATGCAGATCGATGGGATAATCGCCGACGGAGATCGCGGTGCGATAAAGCGTCCTGGATTTCGCGTACGGATGGAGGATGTCGTTGATTATGAAACGGACTATCCCCTTCACTCTTCTCCCCTCGCGATTGTAGGGGATGAAAGGAAGTTTGTCTTTAGTATGGTACTCGTCATTGGCGAGTCCGAGGTTCTTGTAACCAAGCTGGTGCTGAATGTAATAGACAAAACAGAGCGTTCTTTCCTTGGCGGCCTCGTAAGCTTTCTCTCGCTGCTCATGATTCATGTCGATGGCGTTCAGATAGTAATCGTTTCCG
Organism: Bacteroidota bacterium; assembly: GCA_021796055.1. Next base: position 6,258 of record JAJYOS010000078.1, on the reverse strand, counting down.
TGTATCGGCCAGTTGATCATGTACTCATTATCGGGGAGCCTCCCATAATCAAGCATTCGCTGCGCCGTCCATTCGGCGTTAGGACATTGCTTCGACTTGCATGAGCAGAAGAACATGGCTGAATCGTATGTCGCCGGTCTCGGTATCGTCATGTCGGCGTTTGGGCCATAGTCTTTCAGGGTTGCGACCCAGGTGATGTTTTGAATGATGTCATTTGCTGAATCGAGCGCCCACGGTTCGCCGGTGTAAGATTTCGCTTCCATTCCAACATCGTAGCCGGCCCCGGCGTTACTGAAGACATCGCCCAGTTCGGTCGCGTCGATGACTACCTTCGCGTAAACGGTTAGGAGAGAATCCTTCTTGTCTGTGAAGACGGCGCCGATCACCCTTTTTCCTGTTTTGATTACGTGAACGAACCAGTAATCATAAACGATCTGAAGCTTTTTTTCCTTTGCTGCCATCGCCTTGAAAATGCTGTCGGCAACATAAGGCTGGAAGCTGGTGTTGCTTACCCAGCCTGTGGCAACTGCTTTGGGGCCGCCGTAGCGTTTCCAGATGGCTTCCCTGAACTCCTGCCAGATTCCCGAAGGAAGTCTGTTGTCCCCATCAGTCGCGCTTACTCCAGCAGCCGTAAGCATCCCGCCTAACCAGGGAGTTGAGTCTACAATTATCGTCTTAGCTCCCAGCCTGGCGCTTTGTATTCCGGCAGCTGTCCCTCCCGTTCCACCGCCGACCACCAGCACATCGCAATGCAGAATTCGGGAAGACTGCTGTCGCATGGGAAATGCATCGGCCGTTACAACAAAAATGAGGAGTGAAACGAGGATCCATCTATTCACTTATTCATCCTTCGGCATTTCTTGCAGTACATAAGTTTACTCTGAACTTAAAAGTCCTAATCGTGTTTCACCTCTTTGCCGGGAGGCCGTATCAGCAGCGACCCCACTTTGGAAACGAAGGCTGCCGAGGTAAAGACCCGACGGGACTGCCAGCATTGCGCAGTCCCGTCGACTAGGGAGAAGCAACCTGGTGTTATTTCAAGAACATCATCTTACGCGTCGCACTGTAATTGTTCGTTCGCAAGACGTAGAAGTAAATTCCGCTTGCCAATCGATCGGCGTTGAAGCTGACCTGATAATATCCGGCGCTTTGCTGCGCTTCGACAAGCGTTGCGACTTCCTGTCCGAGAACGTTGTACACCTTCAAGGTCACAAACTGAGCTTTCGGAAGGCTGTACTTTACCATCGTAGTCGGGTTAAACGGATTCGGATAGTTCTGAGAAAGCGCGAATTCCTTCGGGAGCTGCGCTGTCGATTTCACCGCAAGAATTCCTGATCCTGTAGTGAAGATCACCGAATCCGAATACTCTCCCATCCCGTTGGCGTTGATGCCAGCCACATGCCAGTAATACTTCGTAGAGGCCGCCAATGGAGTTGATAGTTCTACCGCAGTATCGGTAAGAGTTGTGTCGAACACTACGTTCTGCATGACAAATGCGCCCATGGAATCGGCCGGCGTGTACACCTGGCCACTGGTCGCGATCTGCAGCATGTATTTTGTGGCGGTGGCGGTATGGTTCCACTCAAACGTCGCACGGCGCGGGACTCCGGTTTCAGCCGTAGACGGCAAAACAAGAGCCGGCTTAGGCGGAACAGGGGAATAGGTCGTCAGTGAATTAGTCCCGGAAAAAGAGCTCATGACGCCGTTGTTCTCGGAGAGGACACGCCAGTAATATTTTGTGCCAAGCATAAGACCGACAGCCGTGTCTGAAGTGTCTGTCACTGTCGAGTCGTTTACGATGAGATTTGTGGCAAACGTCGGATCAGATGAAAGCTGACACAGGTATTCAGTAGCGTTGGGAGCTTTCTGCCACTTCAAAACGATAGAGTCAGGCTGATTGACGGCGTTATTTGCAGGCGAGATGAGAGAGGGAACTCCGGGCTGAGCCAGGACAAAATCCGGTATTATGGTAGCCGTCGGTATGCCATACTTCGGGCTGCCCGTTTTGACACCGATACCGAGCTCACCTTCCTGGTTGTATCCCCACGAATACACATCTCCGTCATTTCCGGTGATGAAGCCTGACCATCGGATTGCGGTCAGACTTGTCGCGCTCACACCTTGCGGCAGTCCGGCTATCGGCTCCGGGACTTCAACAATCTTCGGCACATCAATGGTATCTGTGCATGATTCGCCGTAAAGGTTATCTCCCCACGCATAAACCTTGCCGTCGCTTCCGATTGCCGCAGTGAAATATCTTCCCGCGGCGACCGACTTAGCTGTTACTCCGCTCGGCATATGGACACGCGTGGGCACCAGGGAAAGCGCCGTCGTGTCGTCCCCCAGCTGACCAAACCCGTTGCCACCCCAGGCGTAAACATTTCCGTCATTGCCGATGGCCAGACCGTAAGAGGAACCGGCAGATATGGCAGTCGCGGTAATCCCCGCAGGCATCTTCACCATCACAGGAACCGATGAGTTCGTCTTCGTACTGTCGCCGAGATTCCCTGTTGAATTTGATCCCCACGAGTAAACGTTTCCGTCACTGCCGATAGCCAAAGCAAAAAATGGGGCGGCGAATACCTGCTTGGCCGTGATCCCGCTGGGCATCTTGACCATCACGGGTATTGAATCGTTGACAGTCGAGCCGTCGCCCAGTTGACCGTAATTGTTTTGACCCCACGCGTAAACGTTCCCGTCGCTCCCGAGAGCCACCGCGAACGTTTCGCCGGCAGCTACCCCTTTGGCCGTCACTCCCTGCGGCAGCTTAACCATCACGGGGACGCTGGAATTTTGCTTCGAGCTGTCGCCTAATTGACCGTAATTGTTGACGCCCCAGCCGTAAATGTTCCCGTTGTTGCCGATAGCGAGCGTGAAGAGATAACCGACTGAAGCCGATTTCCAGCTCGTCACGCCGGTCGGAAAGCCAACCTGTACGGGCGTGATGTCCTGTGCGTTCCCGCTCGGACCAGTGGCAACGGTATGAAAGTATTGATCGATGCCCCAAGTGTAAAGATTTCCGTTTGCGTCAATGGCGCAACCCGCGTATCCGTCCGGTCCGGAAAATACTTGCTGCGCCGCAGCGGAACCGGCGATCAGCATCCCGAAAAGCAGGGCGGCTGCAAGTGTAGATATGAGTCCGGATCGAGACCGTCTCAAGGAATTACAACAACTGTTCATTCTTTCCTCCTATTGGTTTAATGGTGCGAACACGTCCACGCGCGGCCGAGATTGAGCCGTCTGTTGGTCCTTACTTAAGGAGCATCATCTTCAGAATTTTGCGGCTATCGAACAGATGACTATTTATGGTCACAAGACAGAAGTAGACACCGCTCGGCAGAGAAGAGCCGTTAAATCGAACATTCCACGTCCCGGCTGTAAACGACTTATCGTGTACCAGCTCTGACACTCGCTGACCGAGCACATTGTAAACGTCAACATTCACGTCAGCCCTCCCGCCAAGCTTGAATGAAATCAGCGTACTCGGATTAAATGGGTTTGGATAGTTCTGATAAATCTTGAAAGTATTTGCGAAGGTAGGAGTTTGTTTTATGCCGGTTGTGATTTGAACCGACTTAACTAGCATGACTGCGTCTGCCGCTATGTATCGTGCGGTGTTGGACCCTGCGATTGAAGAGAGTGTCGGAGCGAACTCACTTCCTGCATTAAAAGGCAGGTTGCCAAGTTTCAACCAGGTTCCCATGGCTGTATCCTGCCCAACGAAGATCGAATCGTTCTGGAACTCATCTGTGATTACGTACAAACACCGTTGCGACAGTGACACCTGAGTTTTCGGAATGTGAGCATAGACGTCATAATACCCATCGCTCTCTACCTGTATCGGTCCCCACCTCACACGATCTATCTGTGAACCTTGCTGAGCAACCCAGTAGCTGCCACCAACCGCCGAGCCTCCGGAGTCCTGCTGCCATGGGCCGGATAGCCTCCAAAAAAGATTTGGAGTCGAGTCGTCTATCACGAAGTTGGTGCTGTCAGGAGCGAAAGCGAGGACCTGTGAAAAGCTCAGAGTATCAAACGATTGGTCGACGAGGTCGTCCACATTCAGTGTGTAAGGAACCCCCTGCGCCATCGCCGGTACCGTAAGGTGCAATATCGTGTTGTCAGCCGGGTCGACGTACGATGAGACACTTCCGTTTGAGGGCGAAACCGTAATTGAAGTGACCGCAGACAAAGGACTGAGAAGGGGATCAGAGAACTTGAGGAGGATCGACTCGCTGTCCGGTACCGCGTAGTCGCCAAGAACAAACGGAATACTCCGCCTCAACCGGAAGGCATTCGCGATGAGATTTCCGCTGCCAGCTCCGGCAAGCTTGATGGTGACGGTGTCGCCGTAAACGAGTTTAAAATGATCGACGTAATGCCAGGTATTCAGGTTTTGTCTCTCATTGATGGTATCCGATTTGACGAAGCCGGTCGTGCTGGTCTGAACCATCGCATCAGCGCAATTGGAACTCGAATCTCCGGCCCAGTACCCGTAGAGGGTGTAATCGCCGTTTCGAAGAATCCTGACCGAATATACGGCGGTGTCGCCCTGAACGGCGGATGCCGATTGATATGAACCGCCGAATCCTCCGCTGTCGGAGTTCCAAGCGCCGACAGTCCGATACTGTCCGTCGCTCTTCGTGTCCATCAGAAGATCGTCAAAGCTTGGAAGGGTCTTCTGTGTAAACACCTGCGATTTCAAATTTGAAAGCGCGTTCGCATATGAAAGGAGGTAGCCGTAATACCAGACTACAATCCCGGCCGTACCCCTTTGCCTGGCGTCCTGCATTTCATAAATAGCATTAGGGACCGAGCCGGCAGAATTGATCGCGACGCCAGCAGACAGTTGAAAACCTGGAGGAACATTTCCCTGGCACCACAACCACTGTGAGTCAAATATCGGTGTCGGGAGGTAAACCATAGGTTCCAGTATGTCGACATAATTGTCATCAGCCCATACGTTCCACGATTCGAGCTTCACTCCGTAATATGGAGGATCGACCGCGGCACTGACGACACATTGCGGATTGACTGCTTTGATCCCGTCATAAATTTTCCCCACAAGATTCGTCACCTGAAGTCGACGCCAAGCGAGCCAGGCGGAGTTCGTGTCAGGGAGCGTGAGCGGATCCGGATTACCGGTCTCTTGCATGAAGAGCGCCCTGGTCGTATCTCCGTACCATCCCGCGGTGTCGTTTTCAATGTCGATCTCTATGCCGTCGATGTCTGGATAGTTCTTGGCGCATTCCGTGAACATGTTCGTCATGAAGTTCGCCGCGGCTGGCACGCAAGGATCGACTTCGAATGAGTATCCATACTGACCGTGAGGTTCAAAAAAGTGCTTTGAAGTGTCTCGTTGCACCGCTGCCCAGTCGGGATGGTTCACCAAAATCGCCGGAACCTGCGTGGAATCGCTGGGCTGCGACAGGAGAAATGGGCTGGCAAACCAGGCGAAGACTTCTATTCCATAACTGTGAGCAATTTGGATAACAGTCTTCAGCGGATCGGTCCCCGCGAACCCCTGGTTCTGAAGCGGACCGCCCGCATCGCTTATAACCGTGCTTGGATAGATAGTGGAACCGTGAGAATAAACCTCAACGTATATAACGTTGACATTTTCTGCGCTTAGTGTCTGCATCATTGACTCTATGGCGCCCGGGCCACCGGTCAGATAGTTCTCGCTGATCCATACACCCTGCGTTTGGGGATTCGGAAGATTTCTCGCCGCGGCGATTTGAACAAACGCCGCGACGAGTATCGTCCCGATCAAATACGCTTTCTTCATGTTGAGAAGTCCTTCCTCTCCAGGTTGATTATTTCAGCAGAAGCATTTTCTTTGTCATGATGTTATTGCCTTGCTGGAGAGTGTAGAAATAGACTCCGCTGGCGAAACTGTCCATGTTGATGTCGTATGTGTACATTCCGGGAGACTTGTATCCCGCGTCTACAACCTTCACCAGCTGGCCCAGCACATTATACACCTTCAGGCTCATCTCTCCTGATTTTACCAGCGTTACCTTCACCACCGTCGTCGGATTGAACGGGTTCGGATAGTTGTTGCTCAAATCGAACTTCGTCGCTACCTCAACCGGTCTCTGAGCTACCGCCGTTAGTCCGCTGAACCAATACGGATCTCCCATCGGCTTACCATCGTTACTCCCGCTCTTTACCGCCGCGTTCGTGTATTGCATGTCTGATGCCTCCGGGAGCGGCCAGTATGGTATCCAGTTCGTGCTGCTGCTCGGGATCGACTGG
>JAJYOS010000077.1 GCA_021796055.1 Bacteroidota bacterium | reverse complement strand
AAAGGTTGTCACTGATGGCAAGATTGCGGAGGTCTCACTGCAAAACCAAAGGCTATCGCATCTTGCCGCTTCCGAGGCCACCTATTTCGGGTATAAGGGCAATGAGCTGATCACAGCTGATGCCCCCGTGACCTTCAACGTGAGGCGTGTCGCAACAAGAGAGAAGTGGACAATTAACAGTAACGTAGAATGCAGAGCATCGATCCTTCTTGAGTCCGAACCGACTTCCATAACACTTAATGGCAGACTGCAACAAGGGGTCAAAGAGGTTGGAAAATCGATTCAAGTTGTTCTTTCCAAGGGATCAAACTCCTTGGAGATACAATTCTGACGTGAGGATGGTCGATCAAGGATTGAGGGCCATCGCAAATAAACGGAGAATAGACTATCTGCAGGATCGAACATAATTCTGTCTGAATAGAGAAGGACCTTCTGATTTTGACCCGTCTCGTAACGCTTTACTGAGACGGGTTTTTTATGTGCGGTCGGCAGGGTCATCTGCTTGGAGATGAACCTGCGAGAGCAATGAAGTCCTTTATACACCCGACAAGGGGCAGTCCTAGCCGGACTGCCAAAATGCTGCGTTAAGCAATTGACTATGGATTTTGCCAACGAATGAGCTTCCAGGGGAGTGACTGTGAACGCTATAACGCTGGGCTACGCAGCGACCGACAACACTGCCGCGCTCAGGGACGACCCGGAACGGAAAAAGGCGATCCAGGACAGAATACCTGCCCGCAGACGGGCTACTCCTGACGACCCCGCCGGCGCGTTCAACACATTCCGGAACATTTATCTTCGTTAGAAAAAGGGAAAAAGAACAGGTTTGAAAAACTCATCGCTGGCGAGGATAGTCGGAATGCACGGCGACAAACCCATGGATCTTCAGTATGTACCGAACGCGTATTTCGGAGGACTAAACGATGGAATCATCGCCGTGCCTTCGTTGTACGAGTAGCAGTTCGACAAATGTCTCGGCTGTTGAAAGGTTCGTGTGTCGCATCGGGATAACCCATGCAGGCAAGTTTGAAACTTTCATCTGTCGCGCTTTCCCGATGACGGGAAGCACGATTTCTCCAAATTATGTGAACATTATTGAACTATTGCCCTCGTTAAAATAAGAATGGAGCAATTTTAAATGTCTTTAAAAATCAAGTCGCAGTTGGAATGTCAATTGGACCTTCTGTCCCTCGGCGAAGCCATGATTCGTCTCAGCCCTGCGGGACACCAAAGGATCGAGCTGGCGCCGTATTTCGAAGCTTACGTCGGGGGCGGCGAGTATAACGTAGCGTACGCGTTATCGAGATACGGATTGAGAACAGGTTGGGTGTCGCGGCTGGTGAATAATCGCCTCGGTGCGCTAATTAAGAATCACGCACGCGCAAGCGGAATGGAGGTGAGCGAGATCTTATGGGTACTGTATGACGGTTCCGGAAGAAACCACCGTATAGGTCTCAACTTCACAGAGGTTGGCATTGGAGTCAGACCTAGCGTTACAACATACCAACGGGGCGACACGGCTATTTCACACATCAAACCGGGCGAGTTCGATTAGCCGCGCATTCTAAACAGGCGGGGCGCGCTGGTTTCGTACCGGCTGGATATTTACAGCACTAACCCCAGCTTGCGCCGAGGTGGCAGTGGAAGCTTTGAAGGCCGCACACGAATCGGGGGCGATCGTAAGTTATGATATCAATTTCAGAAGCAACCTATGGACAAGCGAGCGTGCCGTCGAGGTGACAAAGGCTCTCGTGCTGTATATAGATGTTCGAATCGGCAACGAGGAAATCTTTCAAAAGGTCCTAGGTCTCCGGGTTGAGGGTACCGACGAATAACTCAGGAATCTTCCTGTGGAACGGTACAACAATATGGTCCGAAGTATTGTGGAGAAATTTCCGAACATCAAAATCGCTGGCACGACACTCCGTGAGGTGGTAAGCGGTCTCATAAATAACTGGTCGGCCAGCATGTACCACGACGGTCAGTTTTTCGAGGCGCGCCGGTACGAGAACCTCGAGATCTAAGATCGTGTTGGAGGCGGCGGCGGTTTATGCCGCGGACTCGTATAGGGCTTCCTGAGCGGAATGTCGCCGCTCGAATGCGTGGAGCTGGGAGTTGCGTGCGTAGCATTGTTACAAAGTACACGCGGTGATACAAGCATGGTTACAATGGACGAAGTCACACACGTAATGAAAGGCGGAAGTGCGTGCATCAAGCGGTGAATTGATCGAAGTGTCGGGTTAGGAAGATCTCCAAATTGTGCTCGATTCTTTGCCGGTTTACCTGACACGCATTCCATTTCGGTTCAATAAGTATGTCGTGACGTAAACTCATCCCTTTCGAGAACAAATTCAGTATTCTTTTGTTCCTCCAAACTGGTGACCCGCCTCAGCAGCATTGTGCTGGGGCGGGTTTTTTGTGAATGAAGAGAGAAGATTCCGTAGGGTTTGTACGGTTGTAGTGCTGTTATGATATCGGGGATGGGGGCCTGTCATGGGAAACCTGTCACTTCAGGCTCAGAGGGGAATTACGACAACGTGGCCCCCTAATTCAGCCTATCGTGGAGAATTGTCGTGGCCCTCGACATTTGCTCCACCGACACAAGAAAATTGTCTATTCGGGCTATTTTTAGGCATTTCTCGGCTTGCTAGCGTGAAAGATTCATCTAGAGTTCTATCCTAAATCAGTGGCAAGAGTGGTCGCAAAGCCAATAAGGCGAGGACTCCACATAAGAACCCATCCAACCTTTATGGACCGCTTTTCGACTCTAGTCACAAAAAGCAAGGCCGACGCCTTTCATGCATTGTTGCGAAATCTATCAGGTCGGGAGCAAGCGCTGGAATATTGCCACAGGCGGCAATTCCATGGCAGACATCATGCCCGCGGGAACTTGACTATGCAGTGTGCGTGTTATATATTTCGACGCAATTACTGAAACAGTCGAATGGTTATGAGGTCGAAAATATGACAGCACGAAACAAATGTACATGGCCTGCCGCCAGGCTATTGGAAAGGATCGAAAACTGATGACAGAGCAATTGTCTGGCGAGAAGCAAACAGTCATCCTTGAGGCGGCCCGAAAGCGGTTCGCCTATTACGGTTTTTCGAAGGTGACGATGGATGAAATCGCCGCCGACATCGGGATGGGAAAGGCGTCTCTCTACTACTATTTTCCGACAAAGGAAAGCCTTTTCCACGAAGTGGTTAAACAGGAATCGGACCAGTTCCTGAGGGATATACAATCCATGCTGGGCGAGAAAATCCCTGCCTGTGACATGCTGCGAAAGTATGCGAGCAAACGCAGCCAGTACTTCAAGAATCTTGCCAACTTGAGAGCCCTCCAGTTTCAGCAGCCGGCGGAAACCAGGCTTACGTTTGTCGAACTCTACAACGACTTCAAACAGCAGGAGGTTAACCTGCTTCAGCAGATTCTCGTGATCGGGCAGAAGGCCGGCGAGTTTTCGATTCCAGACACGCAGCACTCGGCTGAAATCGTCATTCAGATGCTCTATGGACCGCGGGCCTGGCTCCTCCACAAACGTGAAAACACTCTGGACGAGGAAACCTACCAGGCTCTCGAGCAATCGGCAAAGGAGATCGTGGAAATAATTTTAAACGGAATCAGAAAAAGAAAATAAAGAGGAAGAACATCAATGGAGACCAAAGACACAACCAATAAAGAGCTGGACCAGGCAGCCCTGAAGACTCTTAAGTCCGCAGAGAACGGGGAAGCCGACGAGGACATAGAGGATGTCCCGCTGTTCCGCAAGAAGCGGGTCATCATACCGATACTTGTGGTTCTGACGGCGATCGCAATCGGCGGCTATTACTGGTACATGAACATGCAGGACTTCGTTTCAACGGACGATGCCTACGTCGATGCGAACAACGTCGCGATCAGCACGAAGATGCTTGGAAGAATAGTCTATCTGGGCACCGACGAGGGAGACACCGTGCAGGCGGGACAAGTCCTTGTCAGGCTTGACGATCGTGATCTCCGCGCGGAGGAAGCATCCGCCCGGGCGGGGCTTGAACTCGCGCAGCAAAGTGTCCCGCTCGCGCAGGTCGGCGTAAACCGTGCGCAGGATGATTTTAATCGCGCCGAGGTGCAGTACAAGGGCGGAATCATAACGAAGGAGCAGTACACTCACGCGCAACAGGCTCTCGACGCCGCGCGTGCCGAAGCGGCGATAGCCGTTTCAAAGATTGCCGCCGCGCGCGCGCAGCTCGGCGTTATTGAATCTCAATTGCTTAACACCGTAGTGAATTCCCCCATCGAGGGCGTTGTCGCGAAGAGATGGGTGCTTGCAGGCGATGTAGTTCAGCCCGGTCAGCCTATCTTCACCATCTACGACCTGAAGAACGTCTGGGTCACGGCGAACCTTGAAGAGACGAAGCTCGGCCATATTCATCTTGGTGACCCCGTGCAGATAAACGTCGATACATATCCGGGCGTGAATTTCACCGGCAGAGTATTTGAGATCGGAAGTTACACCGCATCCGAGTTTTCGCTCATTCCGCCCGACAACGCCTCTGGCAACTTTACCAAAGTCACTCAACGCGTACCGATAAAGATTTCGATAGACGATCCGAGCACGCCGGGTGGACAGATGCCGTTTTTGCGGCCCGGGATGTCGGTCGAAGTGGCAGTGAGAATAAAGTAGGAACGGGAAAATGTCGCTCGCGCTGAACGCCGGATCGGTCCGCGGTCAAATATCTGTGCTTCACCAGAGTCACAGGATGTACAAATGGCTGGTTCTGGCGAACGTCATGATCGGAACATTCATGGCGGTCCTCGACTCCACCATTGTCAATGTCGGGCTACCGAAGATCATGGCGACATTCGGCGTGACCATCGATAAAATAGAGTGGGTAATGACCGCGTACCTCCTTGTGCTTGCGGTTATGCTCCCTACCTCGGGCTGGGTGGCGGATCACTTCGGCTACAAGCGGACTTACGCGCTGGCACTGGCTCTCTTCACGATCGGATCATTCCTCTGCGGGATGGCCTGGGATGAGAACATATTGGTCATTTTTCGAATTATTCAAGGTGCGGGTGCAGGTTTCCTGATGCCGGTCGGCATGGCGATTGTCACACGTGAATTCCCTCCCGAAAGACGCGGCATCGCGCTGGGGTTCTGGTCTATCGCGGCTGCGGCGTCCGTCTCTTTCGGACCCCTCATCGGCGGCTACCTGATAGACAATTTCTCGTGGCACACCATCTTTTATGTGAACGTCCCTGTCGGGATACTCGGTGTCTTCGCGACAATCGTCATTCAGCGTGAGTACAAGACCGAGCATACGCGCAGCTTCGATTTACTCGGATTCGCCTCCGTAGCTGTATTCCTGACTTTCCTTCTCCTGGCGCTGACGGACGGCAATGCGTCGTGGAACACCGGTGGATGGACTTCCACTTTCATCCTGACTTGCCTTGCACTGTCTTTGGTCGGCCTGATTGTTTTTCTGGTAACCGAATTCAAAGTCAGACATCCGCTGATAGAGCTGAGACTGCTGAAAGATTTCAACTTCGGGATTACAAACATCATCCTCTTTATCTTCGGGCTCGGGATGTTCGGAAGCACGTTCTTAATGCCCTTATACCTGCAGAATTCATTGAATTACACTCCGTTCCAGGCGGGTCTCGTGTTCCTCCCGGTCGGGATATTGCAGGGGATCATGGCGCCTGTTGCCGGTTTTCTGTCCGACAGGGTCGATGCTAGAATCCCTGCCGCGATCGGCATAATTCTCCTCGGAATAAGCATGTACCTGAATTATTTCCTTTCGCTCTTCTCGATGCACTCTCAAATAATGCTTCCCCTGTACCTGAGAGGTTTTGCAATGGGCCTGATGTTTACCCCGCTGAGTACGCTGGCACTCACGAATGTTCAAAAAAACAAAATGGCGCAGGCATCGGGTTTGTTCAACGTGATCCGCCAGGTTGGAGGGAGCTTCGGTGTGGCAATGTTTGGAACACTGCTGACACGCAGGCTCATCTTCCACACAGCGTCTTATGGCATGGTCGTCAACGATCATTCCGCCTCTTTTCAGAAAGTGATCCGCGGGTTGGAACTGTTTTCCCAGCATGCGATTGGCGGTTCGATACCGCAATCCATACTTCGGGGGAGAGCGCTGATTATCGGCCACCTGATGAAGCAGGCTTTTGTTTCCGCAGTTAACGATGCCTTCCTCGTCGCCGGCGTGATAACGATAGTGTGTCTTGTGCCGATCTTCTTCCTGCGTCGGAAAAGATCCGGCGTCGGAGTGAGAGCCCCGGCGATGGAGTGAGACGTTTCCGGTGGAATAGGAACGAACGAAAACATTCTTATCAACCCAATTTTATATAGAGAGAAACTTGATGAAAACAAATGGAAATTTCCCAAATAGATCGAACGGTTCCGGGCTCTCCGGCAGCATCGGAGTCCCGCATCATGAACATCCTTCGTACAAGTGGTGGGTTCTTGCGAATGTGATGATGGGAACCTTCATGGTGGTTCTCGATTCGACGATCGTTGATGTGTCGCTTGCGAAGGTCATGGCGACGTTCGGCGTCGGGATCGATACGGTAAAATGGATTGCTACGGCCTACCTCCTGGCTTTTGCCATTCTTCTTCCGACATCCGGCTGGATTGCCGATCATTTCGGTTTCAGGAAGACTTACAGCCTCGGGCTGGCACTGTTCACGGCGGGATCGTTGCTCTGTTCGATTTCATGGAACATGACCGCGTTAATCATGTTCCGGGCGATCCAGGGCGCGGGCGGTGGCCTGTTAATGCCCGTCGGTATGGCTATAGTCGTGCGTGAGTTCCCTCCCGAGAAACGAGGCACCGCTCTCGGCTTCTGGGCGATCGCCGCCGCCGCGTCGGTTTCTCTCGGCCCCACTCTGGGCGGATATCTCATCGACAACTTCGCATGGCATTCGATATTTGACATTAATGTACCGGTCGGGATCGTGGGCGTTTTCGCGACCCTCGTGATACAGCGTGAATACAAGATTCAAAGCGGCCGCTCTTTCGATATCATAGGGTTCCTTTCCATTGTGACTTTTCTCGCGCCTCTGCTTATTGCTCTCTCCGACGGCAATGCGTCGTGGAACACCGGAGGCTGGACATCGCCGTTCATATTAGGGTGCTTCGCCCTGTCGCTGATCGGGCTCGTCGTCTTTCTTTCCGTCGAGTTTAACATTAAACATCCTCTGATCGAACTCAGGCTGCTGAAGAATTTCAACTTCGGCATGTCAAATCTTGTTCTGTTCATTTTCGGTATGGGAATGTTCGGAAGTACTTTCCTCCTTCCGCTTTACCTGCAGAACGGACTCGGATACACCGCGTTTCAGGCGGGCTCGCTCTTCCTGCCTCTCGGATTGATAATGGCTGTGATGGGTCCGATATCCGGCGCGCTTTCGGATAAGCTGAATCCCAAAATCATTGCCGGGGTTGGAATCATTCTTCTGGCGATGAGCCTCTTTGTTAATCATTTTCTTTCTCTCTTCTCGATGACGTCGGACATTATGGTTTCACTTTACCTGCGCGGCTTCGGGATGGCACTCATATTTACGCCGCTGAACACACTTTCGCTTTCAGATATTCCCCGGGAGCGTATGGCCCAGGCGTCGGGGCTCTTCAATGTCATCAGACAGGTCGGCGGCAGCTTCGGCGTGGCAATAATGGGAACGCTTCTGACTGACCGGACAATTTTCCATGACACGATGTATGGGCAATCCGTCAGCCCGGCTTCTCCCGTGGTGCAGAACGTCCTGCTCGGGCTTAAGAATTTTTCTCAGCACGCGGTGGGCGGAACCTTGTCGATGTCCGCTATGAGAGCGGAGGCGCTTCTGGGATACCAGATCAGCCAGCAGGCCTTCGTATCCGCGGTCGACGACGATTTCCTGGTAGCGGCCGCAATAACTGTTCTTTGCCTTGTCCCGATATTATTCCTGCGGTACAAGAAACGGAAAGGCGAGAAGGTGAAAGTCGTTGCGATGGAATAGCGGGAGGGAGAGGGAGTTTTGGAATGTCGGAAGATTACGATAGCCGGTCAATGGAACGATGGAACTTCGATTACTGCCCGGTTCTTCTTCCAGGATCTCAGCATGTTGAAATATTTCTTTGATACACTTGGAAATGAATAACAATAATCACGATTCACATCTTAATACAAACGGGAGCGAAAAGTCCCTTTCTGATACAATAGGAATTCCCAATCATCAGCACCCGTCGTATAAATGGTGGGTGCTGGTTAATGTCATGTTCGGGACATTCATGGTCGTCCTCGATTCGAGCATCGTGGATGTCTCGATGCCGACCATAATGGCAACTTTCGGAGTCGGTGTGGATACCGCTAAATGGGTAGCGACAGGATACCTGCTGGCTCTGGCGACAATGTTGCCGACCTCAGGATGGATCGCCGACAGGTTCGGCTACAAAAAAACTTACGCTACGGCACTCACTCTATTTACCGCCGGATCACTGTTATGTTCATTATCATGGAGCATTACGGCACTTATCGCGTTTCGTGTGATCCAGGGCATCGGTGGAGGACTCCTGATGCCGGTCGGCATGGCCATTGTCATGAGAGAGTTTCCTCCCGAAAAGCGCGGGACGGCCATCGGGTTCTGGTCGGTCGCTTCCGCCGCATCGGTCTCTCTCGGTCCCACGCTCGGCGGCTATCTTATCGATAATTTTGCCTGGCATTCGATATATGACATAAACGTACCCATCGGAATCGTAGCCATCTTCGCCACGCTGGTTATACAACGCGAATACCAGTCGCAGAAATCCCGCTCGTTCGACGCAGCCGGCTTCATCTCGATGGCGCTGTTTCTCACGAGTCTGCTCCTCGCGCTGTCGGATGGGGATGCGGATTGGAACACCGGCGGGTGGACATCGCCGTTCATTCTATCCTGCTTCGCGTTATCGCTTATAGGACTGGTGGCTTTCATCGCTGTGGAATTGAACACGCGTGAACCGCTCGTCGATCTGAGCCTGATGAAGAACTTCAACTTTGCCATGGCTAACCTCGTCCTTTTCATTTTCGGAATGGGAATGTTCGGCAGCACTTTCCTTCTGCCGTTGTATCTGCAGAACGGATTGGGATATACCGCGTTCCAGGCGGGGTCGCTTTTCCTGCCGCTGGGTTTCCTCCAGGGAACGATGGGTCCGCTCGCGGGATACTTGTCCGACAGACTTAATCCGAAGTATTTGGCCCTTTATGGTGTTATTGTTTTGGCTTTGAGCCTCTTCAGCAACCATTTCCTGTCGCTGTTTTCCGAAACCCACTCGGTTATGATATCGATTTACCTGCGCGGACTTGGGATGGGTTTCATATTCACTCCGTTGAGCTCGCTATCGCTTTCCGATGTACCGAAAGAGAAGATGGCAAGAGCGTCAGGTCTCTACAACGTGCTGAGGCAGGTAGGCGGCAGTTTCGGAGTCGCGATAATGGGGACTTTGCTGACCGACCGCACAGCTTTTCACGAAACCATTTACGGACAGGCGGTGAACAAATATTCACCGGCGGTGAGGAATGCTCTGACAATGCTCAAGTCATTTGCCCAGCAGGCGGTCGGAGGTAACGCCGCCATCTCGTCGGCGCGGGCACAGGCCCTTCTTGTTTACAACGTCAGTCAGCAGGCATTCGTATCGGCAGTGGATGACGATTTCTTCATTGCTGCCGCGATAACCTTCCTCTGCGTTGTTCCCGTACTCTTCCTGAGAAGCAGGAAGAAGAAAGAGCACGGCGAGAAAATTGTCGCGATGGAATAGACAATAGACTGGAGTTTTTAAAAGTGATTTTTAAACACGTATCTCAAACAATGGTGGAAATAATGAAATCTCGTATTATACTATTGCTGACGGTGATCTTCCTTTCGCTGTCGGCGCAGGCTTTCTCTCAAACAGGTCCCGCGGACTCTCTGACGGTGAACCAAGCCGTTCGGATGGTCCTTGCGACCAATCCCACGATTCAACAGGCGGCGGAAGAGGTCAATGATTCGCAGGCTGGCGTCAAGGTAAGCAAGAGTCCTCTCTATCCGGAAGGAGGCGTCTCTCTCAACTACACCCGCATAGGTCCCATCCCGGCTTTTAGTTTTCCCGGGTTCGGAAACATTGTCCTGGCTCCGGCAAACAACTACGACGAACACGTCGGCTTCAGCGGGACGGTTTACGACTTTAACAGGCGACAGAAAAACATCGATCTCGCCAAGACGCAGGTGAAGAGTGCAAAGGACAGGTACGAGCTGGTCCGCCAGGATCTGGCGTACAGGACCATACAGACTTTTTATGCCGTACTGTTTCTTCAGAGAAGTATCCGCGTTCAAGACGACGCAATAAACACGCTGAATGAACATATTTTGATGACGAAGAGGAAAGTTGAGGCAGGAACGGCGACGGACTTCGACGTTCTGACGACGCAGGTTCGCGTCGCAGCGGCCCAGGACGAGATGATCAACCTTGAAAATTCGTTGTCGAATACCGAAATAGTTCTCAGGCGGTTGCTCGGTATTTCCCAGGATTCACCGCTCAGGCTCGCAGGCGAATTCAATGAGATGCCGCTGTCGCTTAATCCGGACTCCCTGACCGGAATTGCTATGGAGAATCGAGTGGAGTTGAAATCGGCAAACGACGAGATTGCGACGGCGCAGGCTCGTTACAACGTTGCATCTGCCGTAGACAACCCTTCGCTCAATGTGGCCTTTGCCTGGGGTTTCAAGAACGGTTACGAGCCGAACCTTGACGCGTGGAGAGGAAACTTTGCCGCGGCGGCTCAGCTTCAGATACCGATTTCTGGATTCGTTCCGTTCTTCGGCGGTTACCGCAGACAGAGCATGGAGGAGGAGGCCAGCGCGGGTGTGAAAGCGGCCGAATCGTACAAGTCTAACGTCGTTCAGGAAGTGAAGGCCGACGTGCAGAGAGGAATTGTCGACCTTCGTTCCAGCCTGGACAAGCTGCAGACGAGCGACATAACGGTACAGCAGGCGGAGAGTGCGCTGAGCCTCGCCAGGATTCGCTACGAGGCGGGGACGGTGACGAACCTCGATCTCCTCGACGCGGAGACAGCCCTCTCCCAGGCAAGGCTGATGCGCTTGCAGGCACTGTACAAATACGTGATCGGGAGGTACGAACTCCAGCAGGCAATCGGAGAAAAAGCATGGTAACCTTCCGAAGGTTACAGACCTTGACGGGGTTCGATGAAGTCTTCCGGTTTCAAACCTTCGCAAGGTTTATAGCTTGAAGATTCTCCAGTCATGCGGCTCACGTTCATGGGGCGGACTCGAGATGCAGGCAGTCCTGATATCCCGCGAATTGCGGAGACGAGGCCATGACGTCAGCCTCCTCTGCACGCCAAGGTCGACGATTCTCAAGGAGGCTTACGCCGCCGGCATACCGGCTGTGGGCCTACTGGGTGACGATAAACAGGCGTTCCGTACCATCAGAGAATTGAGCAGATTGCTGAGGGACTACGACTTCGATGTAGTGCATACTCACCTTTCTCACGATCTATGGTGGCTGGTTCCTGCTCTTAAGCTTGCGTCTTCAGACGCAAAATTTTTTCTGACGAAACATATGGCAAGCGGCGTGAAGAAAACCGACCCGCTTCACCGGTTTCTGTACGGAAGGCTTCAGGGAACATTTGCGATCTCCAATTACATAAAGGGGAGCGTTCTGAATACCTGTCCGGTGCCCGAATCGAAAGTCCATGTCCTTCCCCCGGGGATACCGCTCGAGACGTTCGATCCTTCGCTTTACAGAAAGTCCGAGGTGCGGGCCGAGCTTGGCATTCCTGAAAACACTCTTCTTATCGGTATGGTCGGCAGAATGTCGCCTGGAAAAGGGCATGAAGAATTCCTGATGGCCGCAAAGAGTTTGACGGATTCGTCGGGTATGAACCTGCAATTCCTCGTTGTCGGCGGTGCGAGTTTTGGTGAAGGGCCTTATGAGTCGAAAATAAGAAATCTCGCCGGAGACCTCGGTTTGAAAGACGTCGTCACCTTCACCGGATTCAGAAAGGATGTGCCCCGTCTATTGACGGCGTTTGACATCCTGGCATTTCCGTCGCACGAGGAATCCTTCGGGCTGGGACTCGCCGAGGCGATGGCGATGAAGCTTCCTGTTGTCGCGAGTAAAAGCGCCGGTGTGCTCGACATCGTTGTCGATAACGAAACAGGTCTCCTTGTTCCGCCAAAGGATTACAAATCGCTTGCGGACGGCATTCTGAGACTCGTCCGTGATCCGAACGTTCGACGGTCGCATGGCGAAGCCGGGAGAAAAAGGGTCGAACAGCTTTTCAGTTTGAGTTCGGTCGTCGACAGCCTTGAACGATACTACACGGGAAAAGAGGTAGAGGACTGAGTTTCTATTTTATGGCCGTTGAGATATTCTTATCTGAGATCAATTGTCAGACACATCCGGACTTGCAACAGGAGTCATCATGAAAGAGTGTCCGATCTGCGGCAATGCCCAAGATAAACGTTTCCTCAGCAGGGTCAACCTCGTCTATCAAACCGACTTCGATCTCGTTGAATGCGCGCAGTGCGGTGTGATTTTTTTCGACCCTCTGCCTACCCCCGCGCAGCTGGACATCTTCTACTCGGCATCGTATTACGACTTCGACCGGGAAAGAGAGGAAGGGAAAGGCATGGCGTACGCAAAGCGCCTGCACCGTCTGAAGCAAACCGGAAGATTCCTTGACGTCGGCTGCGCAACAGGTTTTTTCATAAACGGTATAAAGAAACATTCCAATTGGGACGTCTACGGGACTGACTTCGGTGAGAGCGCTGTCCGATTCGCCCGCGAAAAGCTCAGTCTGGATGTGAGGCACGGAGATCTTTCAGAGGCCGGATTTCCAGTCTTTC
>JAJYOS010000076.1 GCA_021796055.1 Bacteroidota bacterium | reverse complement strand
ACATCCAAGTGTGCCGGATGTCATTCTCACACAATCGGCGTCTCCGACGAAGAAAAGAAATTCGTCGACGAGTACATCCTTAGACACAAAGAAATACGCTGGGTCGTTTATTCCTCCCAACCTGAGAATGTCTACTTTTCGCACGCGACGCACGTGAAGGTCGGGAAATTGGATTGCGAAACGTGCCACTTCGGTCACGAATTTACAGACAAGCTTCGGCCGGCGAGGTTCAGCCGAATCAGCGGCTATAGCATTGATGTTTCCGGGAGCACCCTGCTCGACATCCCATCGACTCCGTCCACGGGGATGAGGATGGACGATTGCGCAGGATGCCACAACAAACGCGGCCACAAGGAAAGCTGCATCGACTGCCACAAATGAATTGGATCTCTCTCGCTTATGATTTCCGCGAATTTATTTTCGTCACTGAGCGCGGGCGAGATGGCGCGGAGTTTACCTCCGTATATCTCCGCGCGTCCCGCCGGGTACTCGGTCACTGAAGAGCGGAAAGCGAGCGAAGATTGAATCGATTAGGAAAAGAGAATGGCTAACGGAATTTCGAGACGTGACTGGATGAAGCTTGTGGGAGGATCGGCAATTGGCTTCATGTTAACGCCGATACCATGGAAAATTCTTGATGAGTCCGCGAAATGGACGCAAAGCCCTTCATTCCCATATGGGCGGCAGCGCGAGATCCAAATTCATTCGAACGAGAGAATCAGTTTCAGTCATACCACTTGTACACTCTGTCCGATGGCATGCGGCGTTCGAGTGCGGTGCGCATCCGAACGAGGCCGCGGCTCGCTCGAAGCGGTCGGTATAACGGGTACAAAAGGACATCCGATAAGCGACGGCTCGCTTTGCGCATTGGGGGTCGCAGCTATCTTTCTTCGGTATCATCCTTCGAGACTTCATCGCCCCGTGAAAATAATCGGACACGGAAAGTTCGTCCCGGTTTCGCTGGACGAAGCGATCTCCGATATTGCTCGAGCAATCTCAAGATCCTCGTGCGAATCTGTCGCGGTACTCGACAACCAGCCCGATAGAGCGATATCGCATATATATCGCAAATTTGTCGGAGAATTGAAAAACGGCTTCTATATCAATCCACCGACATGTGATGGCGTGCCGACACGTCTTACCGATCAAACCCTGCACACGGGAGATCTCGCTTTCGGCTACGACGTCAATGACGCGCGCATGATAGTGAGCTTCGGAACGCCTATCCTCGATGGCTGGGGCACGCAACGGCAGTTTGCTTCCATATCGGAAGCACGTCGGTGTGGAGGGGATAAGAAGCTCAAATTAATTCAGGTTGAGACAGCGCATTCCCGGACCGCACAAATCGCGGACGAGTGGATTCCAGTCAGGCCGGGGACCGAATCGGCTTTCGCGCTTGGAATGGCAAACGTTATGGTACGAGAGCGGCTTTGCAACATAGATAGGCTGCGAATGTATTCAGCCGATTTTGATAATGCGGCCGGCGACTCTTTCATGAAGCTCATCGAGAAGTATCCTCCGGCATACGTGTCTGAAAAGACGGGGATACCGGCAGACAAATTGGTGGAGGTCACGAGAGAAGTCGCCAGGAGAAAACCAGCGATCGTCATGTTTGGTGGTAACCCGGGTTCCGGTCCATTCAGACTTGATGAACAGCTCGCCTTCATGGGACTCAATATTTTACTCGGCTCGATCGGCACGAAAGGAGGTCTAAAGCCTCGCGGCAAACTTCCCAGCCCATATTATGGTTTGCACGGATCTGACGACTCGAATCATCTTGCCTCAATGAAACAGCTGTCGGATATTCCCGACGGTTCAATAGGCGTTCTTATCATGGACGGTGCGGATTCAGGGTGCGCAATTCCCTGGGAAACGGTTGAACGCAAGCTGTCGCCGGCCGGACATACGATAGTCAGCCTTGCCCCATACTTAGCAGGCAACGCCGTCCATGCCGATTACATACTCCCTTCCCCCGCATACCTGGAAACCGCCGACGATGTTCCGACTCCATCCAGCGCAACCGTTGCTTCATACAGCGTCGTCTCTCCCATTTTTTCCGCGCCTAAATTTTCTGTTCGTCCAAATGGATTCATAAACAGCCTCGCGGAGGCGCTTAATATCAGGCGCTCTTCACGATCTGACTTTTCAGGAATGGAATACATCTTGAAAAAGAGGGTCGAGAAGCTTCATTCCATGGCGAAAGGGAATGTCTTTAATGCTGAGACCGGAAGAAGCGAGAGGCTGTCAGGCCTATCCTTGCCTCAATTTCTCGAGAGACTCAAAAAGGGTGGTTGCTGGATTGACGACGGCCCCGCGGAACTGCCACCGATTCGCTACTCATTCCTTGGCGGTACGCATCTGCCACGTAATAATGTTCCCGTCCAAGGCGAAGGTAACAACGGTCCCCGCGAGCTTGTCCTCCTGCCGCTTGGAACTCGAGGTGTTCTTACAGCCGCTCAGTCAAATCCAATCATGTCGAAGCTCTACCAAGAGTCCGGCTTGAGAATGTCTGCCAATACCGTTTCCGTAAACCCGAGCACGGGTAGAGCGGCCGGATTGAAGGATGGAGGAAAAGCCAGGGTAAGGACAGAAAACGGCACTGCATACGTCATGGTACGTTTCGACAAGTCGGTGATGCCTGGAATAATTCAGGCGTCCGTTGTTCCTCTCACGAAGAGTCCTGACCGCGCGGAACCAAAGATCGAGGATTCAGTCATAGATATCTGCAAGATCGATAGCGACTCTACCTGGAGAATTACCAACGCCATGATCGAACCGGCGTAACTCTGAACGTCAAACTGAAATTCAGGCTATTATGACAAATGGAAATCAAGTGAAAAGCTTAACTGGGAAGAAGCATAATTTTGGTATGGTGATCGATGTCGACCGGTGCACGGGATGCGGCGCTTGCATGATTGCATGCGCGGTGGAAAACAACGTTCCACCCGGGCCTGTCGATGCGACAGACAGGACTGGGATTACCCTAATGAGGGTTTACAAGGCGGACAACGGAATGGATTTCCCGGACAACGAATCAGTGTTCTTCCCCGTCTCTTGTCAGCAATGTGAACATCATCCTCCTTGCGTTTCGGTTTGCCCTCAGAATGCCGTTGAGGTGGACCCTGCGACGGGGATCGTCGGCCAAATTCCCGTCCGGTGTCTCGGCTGCAGGTATTGTATGGCGGCATGTCCATATCACGCGAGATATTTCAATTGGTGGGACCCCGTTTGGCCGGAAGGTATGGAGAGGTCTCTGAATCCAGATGTTTCACTTCGCATGCGTGGTGTGGTCGAAAAATGCAATTTCTGTTTTCACCGGCTTCAGGCCGCGAGGGAAAAAGCCGCCGCAGAAGGGAGAGATGAAATCAAGGAGGGAGAATACATCCCCGCGTGTGTAGAATCATGTCCCACCAGTGCCATGACCTTCGGGGACCTACTAGACGAGGGTTCCGAAGTTTATCGGCTTGCACAAAGCAACGGGAGCTTTCGAATCCTTGAGAGACTCGGGACCGGCCCGAAAATATATTATTTCTCTGAGCGGGAATGGGTACGAAATATCGCCGAGAAAGATCCAGCTTCAGCGTTGAAACGCGGCGCGACAACCGATTGAGAGTTAAAGAATTATTTAGACACAGGACAGACTGCATCATGGATCGAAATCGGAATAATGGCACGAAAGATATTCGATTGGTAGCTCGCGGGGTGAATCGAATGCCCTTTGGCAAGTTCCTCTACCTTCTGGTTCCTTGGCTGATCATTCTCGCGATCGGGATGTACGCTATCTTCCTCTGCCTTGCGAAGGGTCTCAACCAGACTAACATGGACAATCGTTTTGCTTTCGGCGTGTGGATATTCCTCGATCTTTCGATAATCGCCCTGGGAGCCGGCGCTTTTTTCACAGGGTTCCTCGTTTACATCCTCAAGAGAGAAGAACTTCGGGCTGTCCTAAACAGCGCAGTGGTCATCGGTTTCATTTGTTACAGCGGGGCTATACTCGTGCTGATGGTGGACGTCGGCCAGCCGCTTCGCGCGTGGTTCACTTTCTGGCATCCAAATATCCATTCAATGCTGACCGAAGTGACTTTTTGCATTACGTGTTACCTTGTTGTTTTGTCCGTCGAATACGCACCCATTGTCCTGAGGAACAAGAAGTTGAAGGAAGTCCCCGCATTCCTTGCGATGCAACACGAGCTCCACAGGATAATGCCCGTGCTCGCGGGCGTGGGGACATTCCTGTCGTTTTTCCATCAGGGTTCGCTGGGCGGATTGTTCGGAGTTCTCCAGGGACACCCTTTCGCATTCAGAGAGGGTCTCGCGATCTGGCCGACGACATTCTTTCTTTTCATCATTTCAGCCGCCGCCGCGGGACCGAGTTTTATTCTCCTGACAACATGGATTGCGTCCCGCGTCAGTAGGAAAAGGCTCGTTAGCGATAACGTATTCGCGCTTCTCGCGCGCATATCCGGATCTCTCCTTGTCGTTTACGTAATGCTAAAATCGATCGATACGCTCACCTGGCTAAACCGGACCGTTCCCAGTCTTGGCTTGTCTGGGATTGGCTTTTTCTTATGGGCACCGTTTAACATCTGGATCCTCTTCGCGGAGATAATCGTGTTTGGCCTGGTTCCGTCGCTCTTCCTTCTCTTTGGTAGCGGAAGGCTGAGAACAGGCTGGCTGGTCGCGTCTTCCGTGATGGTTTGCTGCGGCATTGTTCTAAATAGGTTTGTGATGACCATTCAAACGCTCTCACTCCCCACTATGTCGTTTGACCGGTTCATGATTTATACTCCCAGTTGGCAGGAGATCGCGGCTTTCCTCTTCGTCGTGGCGTATGGAGTGATCATCTACTCGCTCTCTTTCAGATATCTTCGGCTGTTCCCTCAGGAAATCGAGATGAAAGTGAATTAAGGAGACCAAACAATGCTTCCGTGGGTGTACGGTTTCACCTGGCAGACAGGAAACATAATTTTCCTGTCGATATTTTACTCAGTCGTTGCGGTAATTTTAGGAAGCTTCAGTATCGCGGCCATCCGAGCCTTTCGGGATTTGAAACCCGACCGCCTCGACGAGATAAGATGGCACTTTGACTTCGAGAGTCTTCCGGAGTTCGCGAAAGTCTGCCGGCACGCCTTTACTGGCGAAGTCAACCAGCGAGTCTGCCGAAACGGATTCGATTGCAGAACGTGTAAAGTGCATTCTAAGATTACCGGAGTTCCCAGAATCACCAAGTCCGTTTACAGTGAGGGAGAAATTCCGTTTGGTCTGAAGATTTCGGCTAACTGCTTATATCATCGCGGGCACACCTGGGTACGCGTTGAGAGCGATGGGACGTTGACATTGGGCCTGGACAAGTTGGCGGAGGGTTTAGTGTGGAGCCAGTGCGAGGCTGATCTTCCAGCGGTGGGCACAAGACTGCACGTGAATGGAACTGGGTGGTATTTCAGAAAGGAGGCATCACGGGCGCGTGTTCTTTCTCCGGTGGATGGAGAAGTCATCGCCGTCGGCGGACGAAAAGAAGGTTTCTATTTGAAGGTAAATCCCGGTAACGACTCAGATTTAAGGCACCTGCTGAAGGGCCTAGAAGTTGGTCCCTGGATGACGAGTGAGGTTGAGCGCCTTGAGATGGCGCTTGGTGCGAGCGACGGTGCAGTCAGCTTGGCTGATGGCGGAGTTCTTCTCGACAACATAGCAGCCAATTATCCGGAGCAAGGTTGGGAAGACATCCTGGCCCTGATGCTGCTGGAATCATGACGCCAAAACCTTGGATGCTGGCTCTCATGCGCCCATCATGCTGCTACAACAGCATGTGATGACGCGGAAGGATCTCATCGCTCTATCTCATACTTCTTGATCTTATCATAAAGCGTCGATCTGTCTATGCCCAGCAAGCAAGCCGCCTCCTTGATATTACCACCAGTGCGCTTGATTGTTGCGACTATCACCTGCTTCTCGACATCCCGTAAAGGGAGATTATCGGGGACGTTCCAGCTTTGTTTGCGCGAGCCGTTCTGCTCCAGGAAGCCGAAATCCTCATCTGTTAACACGGTAGTCTTGCAAGTTACCATCGCTCTCTCGATCACATTCTCCAGCTCGCGGACATTTCCAGGCCAGCCGTAGTCGATAAGCATCTTGAGACCCGCCGCCGTTATGTCTCCTACTTCTTTGCCAAGTTCATGGGAAAGGCGGTCCATGAAACTTCTGACGAGCAAAGGAATATCTTCGCGCCTTTCGCGAAGCGGGGGGATCTGGATATTGATGACGTTCAGCCGGTAATAAAGATCGTCCCTGAAAGTCCCGGCGGCCACGGCATCCGCAAGGTCCCTGTGAGTCGCGGCTATTACACGCACGTCCACCGTCAACTCCTCGGTTCCGCCTACGCGGTAGAATGTTCTCTCCTGTATGACCCGAAGCAGATCCATCTGAAGTTTAGCGGAGATGTCGCCGATCTCATCGAGAAAAATCGTTCCTCCTTCCGCGAGCTCAAATTTCCCTTTCTTCTGTGCCACGGCACCGGTAAACGCCCCCTTCTCATGACCGAAGAGTTCCGATTCTAGAAGTGTCTCCGCGAGCGCGGCGCAGGACACGCTTATGAACGGTTTCGAAGCCCGGTCGCCCGAGAAGTGTATCGCCCTCGCTATCAACTCCTTTCCGGTCCCGCTTTCCCCTTGCACTAGCACAGTGCTTCTCAGGCTAGATATTTCCTGCACAAGCTCGAAAATCTCCTGCATCTTCGGGTTCTTACTAATGATGTCACGGAAGCTGTATTGCTTTGTCAACTTCTGCCTGAGAATCGTGTTCTCAAGCTGCAGGTTCTTAACCTTTATGATTCGTTCCACAAGTATCGATATTTCCTTGGGGTTACACGGCTTGACAATATACTCCTGCGCGCCTTCCTTCATCGCCGATATCGCCGTATCCACGGTTGCATAAGCGGTGATGATAATGATCGAAGCATCAGGACGAATTTTTTTGACTTCCATCATCGTCTCGATGCCATCGATACCGCCAGGCATCTTCAGATCGACGAAGTAAATGGCATAGTCTTTTTCCCGTGCCTTTTCGATAGCCTCTCTTCCGGAAGCGGCCGAATCGACACCGTAACCGTCTTCCCTCAGCCACGCCACGAGCGATTCGCGCATCACTTCCTCATCATCTACAACAAGAATTTCCCACTGCATTTTCATCTTCGCGCCTCCACAAACTTTTTCTGCGTTTCCAAATGTCCCTTTCGTCCCACGACTTTCTGCGCAGCCAGTTCTTCCGAAAGCATGGCCCAGCAGCCCGGACAGAAATCTTCAGATTTCACATCGACCTGAAGAATCTCAGTCGACAGCGACATTATGCACGACCTGTCCCTGCAATGCACGAGTCCGAAAGTGTGCCCGAGCTCATGAGCGACTTCCTTCCGCGCGCGCCGAATCTTAATATCGCTATTCTCAGCCAGGCCGTAGTATTCCTGCGATAATCGCGCCAACGAGACGAGAGCGACCTTCCCAGAAAGCTGAGCCTGACCGAACACAAACGTCACCATCGGAATGAAAATATCGGCTTCCGTGACGGCGAGAAATTTAACGGCACCGGACGGGCAAACCTTCGCCAAATTTTTGAGTATAAGCGTGGAGCTAAATTGGCCGCGTCTCGCGTCATAAGCGAAATCTGGTTCGGGAAAAGAAGTATGTCTCACCACCTCGAATCCGAACATTTCGCTCACAAAGCGAGCCATGACGGTGATCGTTTCGTCACCGACCATGCCAACAGGCGAGATATAAATCCCGCGATTCAAGCAGACGCTCCGCCGGTATCCGACGGCTTGGCCTGGCCTTTCTTCATCGGGATAGTGACTTTAAAATTCGTTCCCTTGCCCGGCACGCTGTTCACTTCGATATCGCCGCCATGAGCGTCAATTATTCCATAGACCACGGAGAGACCGAGCCCGACCCCTTTCACATCGTCCTTTGTCGTGAAAAACGGATCGAAGATTTTCGGCAATACATCCGCGGGGATACCATCTCCGGTGTCCGAGATTTCCAGTATTATGGAATTCTCCTCATGCCGGGTCTCTATCGAAATTTCTCCCTTACCCCTGTTACGACAAGCTTCCGCGCCGTTCATGACAAGGTTTATTATTACCTGTTGCATCTGCGATCCATCGCATTCCACGAGCGGGAGCGAATCGGAGAGTTTGAGATTTGCGGCAATGTTCCCAAGCTCCAATCTATGCCTGAGTATGCTTAGCGTGCTCCTGATAATCGCGTTCAGATCCGCGTTCGAGCTCTGCGGTTTTGATCTCCGCGAAAAGGCTAGGAGGTCGGATACTATTCTTCCTACCCTTGTCGTCTGGTCTATGATCTGGCCGAGGTACTTTCTGAACTCGGCAACGCGTTCGCGCGGTATGCCGTCCTCCTTCATGATGCGATCGAGGAGCATGGCGAGGTTCAGCACGCCCGATATAGGATTATTAATCTCATGCGCGACAGTCGCTGACAATTGGCCGAGAGAGGCAAGGCGGTCGCTCTGTAGAAGTTTCTGGTGAGCCACCTCGAGCTGTTTCGTCCGTTCTTTAACTTTGAGCTCCAGGTCCTGCGTCGCCTGGTTCAACTCTGCCATCGCCTTGTTCAACCGCTCGCTCATCACATTGAATTCATGCGCTAGCTCGGCAAGTTCAGCGCTCGAGCTGATTTCGACAACCTGGTTGAGCTGCATCCTGCTGACGGCTCTTGTTCCCGCGATAAGCTTGTTTATAGGCCTGTCAACAAAACGCCGAGTGAAGAAGACTATGAAGAGTCCGATCAGGACGATCTGGATGCCGGTAACCGCCAGGACTTCGGCCCTGGCCGCGTTGAGCTCGGAATCCAGCGGCTTCAGGTCGAAGGCAACATCAAGGACACCGAGCACGCTTGTCGTTCTTGGATGCGCGTGGCATTGAGCCTCGCTGCATGAAGGTTCATTGTAAATGGGGGTAATCATCGCGAGCTGTCTGCTTCCTTCGCCGGTTCTGATTACCCTCGCTCTGGAAGACGCGTCGATGTTCACCCGCGGCCGCGAAGATGAATGACACATGGCACAAGCCTCGGCGTTCTTGTCTACCTGGTTCTCGTCGACATTCCTCGTCGAGAACATAACCCGTCCTTCCTTGTTGAATATCCTTATACGACTGATTCCGGGATTAGCAGCGATAGTCTGCATTACTTCATATGCGGCCGAACGGTCGTCGGCAAGCATAGCATGCCACGTCGCGCTCGTTATCCCTTTGGACAGTTGATCGGCTCCGTTGATCATGGCCTGGAGGATTTCTTTTTCCTGGTTCTTCAGGCTGATATAACCGGAGACGCCCGAAACGACCATTACGATGATCGTGAGCGATATGATTATCTGTTGTGAAAGCCTTCTCGGCCTTAACCATCCATCAGACATGATTTCTGAACCGCCTTCGGACGATATCTGCGTTTCTCAGGTTATTAGAATTAATTCAAGGTAGGTGCTTCTGCATACCGCGCGGGCAATGAGCCCGCCCCACTGACGAGTCTAAATTAGAGAGGGAAGATAAGAGATTCAATTCAGGAAAGGTGTGAACGTCAACGGCGAAATACCTGGCTTAGCCAGGTGCGGTCATGAGCTGCGGCAAATGGGAATCGGATTCTCCCCACCCGAGGCGAGAAAATCCAAGTTGGCCTTCAACAAAGTAAATAATTAGGTGATGTACCGATTAGAAGCCTTCTTATGGCCGAGCGCCGGATCGCCCTTTCTGGCGCATTGTTGAGCGCCTTCACTCCTGGCCCCTTTGCGAACTTCCAGCTACTTACCAAATGGAGACTAGGCCTTCAAGCAAATTTCACATGATGTGACCGCCACCAGCCTTGCATCACCCCTAATGGTGACGGTCACACACAATTACCTTTGTATTCTCGCCGAGCCCCCCTTGGCGAACGCACGAACCTGATCCACGGTTGCCATCGTCGTATCGCCCGGGAAAGTCGTCAGCAGAGCACCGTGGGCCCAGCCAAGTTTCACCGCTTCATCAGGAGTTTCGCCTGTCAAAAGACCATAGATGAATCCGGAGGCGAAACCGTCACCGCCTCCCACACGGTCGAGAACCTGAAGGTCCGCCGTCGGAGAGCTGTACGTCTTCCCGTTAACCCACGCGACTGCGCCCCAGCCATGATGGTTTGTCGAGTGCACTTCACGTAGAGTCGTTGCGACGATCTTAACGTGAGGATACTTGGCGACGACCTTATCTATCATGCCGAAGAAAGTCGTCGGGTCGAGCTTCGATTGCGATGCCACTTCGGGTCCAGGGATCCCGAGACCCTTCTGAAGATCTTCCTCATTTCCGACAAGGACGTCGACGTTCTGGACGATACGCGCTATGACTTCAACGGCTTTCTTCTGCCCACCCCAAATGTTCCAGAGCTTCTCGCGGAAATTCAGATCGAAACTCGTCATCGCGCCGGCCTTCTTCGCCGCTTTCATTCCCTCGATTATCAGCTCGCCGGTGGTCTCCGAAAGCGCCGCAAAAATGCCGCCGCTATGGAACCAGCGTACTCCGTCCGCGAATATCGCGTTCCAGTCGAAGTCGCCCGGCTTGAGCTGGGCCGCCGCTTCGTTCGAGCGATTGTAAAAAACGACTGGAGGTCTGATTCCGTGCCCCGTGTCGCTGTAAACGGTCGCCATGTTAGGTCCGTTAACGCCGTTGTGCTTGAAGCGTTTGTAGAAAGGCTTCACGCCCATCGCCCTCACACGCTCGGCGATAAGATCCCCGATTGGATAATCGACCATCGCCGAGACGATGCCTGTATTCAGCTGGAAGCAGTCGGAGAGGTTTGCCGCCACGTTAAATTCGCCGCCGCTGACATGGATCTTGCACTCGGTCGCTTTGCGGAACGGAACAATGCCGGGGTCTAGCCTGTGAACGAGCGCGCCGAGCGAAAGGAAATCCAGCGCGCCCCTTTGTGGTATACTTAAGTCATTTCTCATGTAAAATTCCTGTTAGTCCTTTTGATGTCAATTCTTGATTCATCTTATTAAAGCACTAAATCCGAACTACCAAACTCTGACAAATTCAAAGCTCCTAAAGATTGGTGCGCCGAGTGAACAACAACCCGCCAGATGTGGCACTGCGATTTCAAGGAATGAATTTCATGCGTTAGAGTTTGTCCAAGATCGAGAGTGCCGTATTTCGAGTTTTGATTCATGCCAGGTACGTGGACGAAGCCGTTTCTCCGCCGTGGCCGGTCCAGTTCGTGTGGAAGAATTCACCGCGCGGCTTGTCGACACGCTCGTACTGGTGGGCGCCGAAGTAATCGCGCTGCGCCTGGAGAAGATTCGCCGGGAGACGCGAATTCCTGATGCCGTCGAAGTAGCTAAGCGCCGTGGAGAACGCGGGCACCCAGATCCCGTTCATCACCGCCGCCGAGACAACCCTCCGCCATCCATCCTGCGATTGCTCGATCTTATCACTGAAGAAGGGATCGAGGAGAAGGTTGCTGAGATTAGGATTCTTGTCGAAAGCTTCCTTTATCTTGCCGAGGAATATGCTCCGGATGATGCAGCCGCCTCTCCAGAGAAGGGCAATACCGCCGTAGTTGAGGTTCCATTTGTATTCCGCCGCCGCAGCCCGAAGAAGCGTGAATCCCTGAGCGTAGGAAACAATCTTCGACGCGTATAACGCTTTCTCAAGATCTTTGAGGAACGCTTTCTTGTCTCCTTTGAAAGACGGCTCAGGTCCCCGGAGAACTTTCGACGCCTCGACCCTCTGTTCCTTCATAGCCGAAAGGCTCCTACCGTACACAGCCTCGCTTATCAGCGTCAGGGGAATCCCGAGATCCAGCGAAGTCTCGCTCGTCCATTTGCCTGTTCCCTTCTGGCCCGCCGTGTCGAGAATCTTGTCGACAAGAGGCTTGCCGTCGGCATCCTTGAACGCGAGTATGTCTCGCGTGATTTCTATGAGATAGCTGTTGAGATCGCCGGTGTTCCACTCTTTGAAAACTTCGTGAATCTCCACGGCGTTCATGCCCAGAAGGTCCTTCATTATCTGGTAAGCTTCCGTGATGAGCTGCATGTCTCCGTACTCGATGCCGTTGTGTACCATCTTGACGAAATGTCCGGCTCCGTCGCTGCCGACCCAGTCACAGCACGGAGTGCCATCCTCGACTTTCGCCGCTATCGACTGAAGGATCGGCTTAACGTGCGGCCAGGCGCCAGGCGAGCCGCCGGGCATTATTGAGGGCCCCAACAACGCGCCCTCTTCGCCGCCGGACACGCCCGTCCCTATGTATTGCAGACCTTTGCTCTCAAGGTACTTCGTCCTGCGGATCGTGTCGGGGTAATGCGAGTTCCCACCGTCGATTATTATATCACCCTTCTCAAGGTGAGGGATGAGGAGCTCGATGAACTCGTCCACCGGCTTTCCGGCTTTGACCATCAGCATAATTTTTCGCGGAGTCTTCAGCGAAGAGACGAGCTCTTCAATGCTGTGAGCGCCGATAATACTTTTCCCCTTGGCCCTGCCTCCCATAAAATGATCAACCTTCTCCACCGTACGATTGAACACGGCGACCGTGAAGCCCCTGCTCTCGATGTTCAGCACAAGATTTTCACCCATTACCGCGAGCCCGATCAAGCCGATATCTGCTTTCTGTGACATACTGGATTCCCTTTTGAGTTAAGAGTTAAAAGCCCGTTTTCCTATTGACAGAATAACAATCATTGCAATCTATTATCTATTTGAAACGATCTTTGTGTGCCCATAATCCGAGGGCAGGATTCGAAATATAAAACACTTCCTCTCCAGTCGTCATCGTGTTCACGCCGTCTTTCATCTTCTTCGGGTCATACAGTTTAGTCATCGTATCGAGGTCGTTGAATTTAAAATTCACACTCTCAACCTCTTCCTTCGTCAGGTGACCGGGGC
>JAJYOS010000075.1 GCA_021796055.1 Bacteroidota bacterium | reverse complement strand
GCTGGCATGCCACATAAACATACTGGTCGAAACGATAGGGGCTCGCCTGGTTCACGAGTTCTTTGCCGAGCTGTTTGTCGAAGATGCTCCTTACCGCTCCGCTCCCGGGATCCAGTACGATGCGATAATATCGGTTTTCAAGTGTGTCTGTCGCTGGCCCCGCAGCAGAGGAAACCGGATGAGTTTTCACCCTCCTGACGACAAATGACTTATAACCAAGCGGAGAGATTTTGCCGCTCTCGAATCGCACCTTTTGAACAGTCCTCCACTTGCCGAGGATCTGGAAAGGGACAACGCGACCGTTCACGGCGTCGAAGACGCGGGACCCAATCGGAATATCTGCGTTGATCATTCCACCTCTTGCCCAATTAAGAGTATTAAACGCGACAAGTGTCTGCGCTCTCGCACCGATCCTTTCAGAGATCGCGTCAGCGCTTGTCCTAATTATGGTCATACAATCGTGGCGCGCTCTGAGAGCGAACAAATGCTTCGCCGCCAGTTGGCTGACCGACTGGATGCTACCTGGATCCGAGATATCTTCTGAAGATCCCCATGTGTGCTCATCGTAAAGAAGAATATTTTGCCACATGTTGTTCAGTAAAGTCCGGCTCAATTCGATCCGTGGGTCAAGAAGCGACGTCATAGTCGAAAGCTTCTCCGCTGAAAGAGCCATTTGCTCGGTCTTTCGGTCGATCGAGGCGAATTTCGCGTCCGATGCGATTCCATCCTCCCAATACGGGCCACCGTCGCCACGAATTACCGGTATGTCTTTCCCGAATTGTTTCCTGATGTGGGACATCGCCTCCGCGATGCCGGAATAACTCAGATGTGGATAAGCGTAAATGCTGTCCCATTTGCCTGCGAGCGATGCAAATCCCGGATCCATGTAGGCGTTCTCGTGCTGGTCGCCGAACACAATGACAGCGTCAGATTTATACGAAGGCCTGCTGTAGAAGCCAAGGAACCTTGGGAGAGCATCTTCTCCGATTTTTATATCCGGTTTGACGCCAAAGAGACGGGCCATCTGGGCGTAGCGCTTCGTGTACCACATGAACACTTTCTTCCCATCAGGTCCTTCCCACCAGAATGGAGTTCGCCCGTCAAGCCCCCCGAGCCTGAAAATCGGCGCGTGTCCATTGTTGCTCGCAGCTTCAAAGTATTTTATTCCGGCGTCGGCAAGGACGGAAGCATAAGACCAGGAATAGGATGGCACGTCGGTTATGTTAGCGTAATTAAATGGAAGATCGTGTTCCCGGTCGAATTGATACGCAGGATAAAGCGATCTTATCAGGGTTTCCGTCGAAGCAAATCCTGTGAGCAAATTCGCGTACTGAGCCGGGACAAACAACTTTTTGTCCGCGGCGAGTTTCAAAAACCTGTTCCTCTCAACCTTGCTTCTATCCTCGAAAAAATGCTGAACGGCCCAGAAGCCATCGGGGCTATAGTTGAAATCCGGATGAGCTTTGATGAGATGCATCGCTTCGCCGATAACCTGACCTTGAAGAAGCGCGACTTTCGGCCTGTAATCGGTGAAGCCGACGTCTAGGTGGATACTGGGAATCATGAATACGTCCCATTTTTTCGCCGGAGTCAGCGTTTCGCGGAATTGCTCCATTTGCCCATTTACGACGGCTAAAACTACTGCATTGGTGCCGGGCGAAAATTCAGGCACCTCGAACGAAGCCTTCCACTCACCGAAGCTGCGGGTACCACTCAACGTTTTGTTGTAATCGTGTCCATCGACCGATAATGAAATTCGCCCCCCTTCAGATGGCACGTTGAAGGACGCAAACACGTCGACGATCTCAGACAGGCCACCGTCGACATGCTTATAGAAAACTGTCGGCTCGACTCGTACGGACACTTCGCGCTTATCGAATGTATTGCCGGTGTCATTCAGAAGTTCCAGCGCGTCGAAGTAGAGGCCCGAATTGCTTGACGCGTTGTGCGCGGGTGGATTGTCGAAGGCGCTCAGCGTAAGAGTGTTCATCCCAAGCTTCAAATACTCAGTCGGTATCAACAGGTCAATGGCGTCATCCAGGACTTTGCGCCCGTCAGATGTGGCATGCCAGCGCGGATGCTGATATGCTTCACCCGCTCGTCCGTTGATGTTCAGCCTGAGGATCGACAACCGGCGTCTGGCATCCATACCCCCGCCGAGTAAATCGAGATTCGTAAAGGCGGCTCTGAATATGTATATACCTGTTGGCTGCTTTTTCATGTTGAAACGTATCGCGTACGAAGGGCCGCTTTTGTCGTCTGAATTTCCGTTCCGCGTCGGAAGGTAGTCGGGCCAGTCCTTCCATGTGCTGCGGCCAATCGAGTAGACCACATGGGTCATCGTAGGCTTGCGCTCGCGTCGCTGGACAAAACTTCTCTCGCCGTGAAACTCCCGCGACGAGTGATCGAACCTCCCTATCCTCCACACGACCCTGGTAGCAGCGCTTCCCGCCCCGCTCAGGGCGAAAAAGGCTAACGCAATTATATTCAGTTGAATAATCCGATTTCGCATTTCCTATTTCCATTTATGTGTATACAATATCAGATGCAATTTAAGGCGATCGTGGGAACAAGCAAGCGCAAAAGGTGAGTTACTGATTTGAGTGAAGTCATGTGATGCGGGATGACCGAATGTCGCTCCTCCGTTGCGGACATCGTTGCAGAAAAAAAGGATGACTCCCCCATCAAATGCCGGGGAGTCATCCCTATTAAATCATTGAATCGCGGCCCTGAATCTTACCAGGCCATTAAAGCATATCCCATCAGCTGATATGTCGGAACGACGGTGAGCGCGGAAAGGGCTATCGTGATATCTTTGTTCACCCACGCGTGCTTGTAACTCATGTCTGCCAGAGCCTGGCCGCAGACATAAATGACGACGCCGTTCTTCTTGAGTTCATTGATGAGTTTAATGTTCGGATTATCTATACCGAACTTCGCCTTGAACGCTGCGTTGTCAAGGACGATCGGGGTGGCCGGACCATGAATAACGGCGACCAACTTCATCTGGCTCGGCATCGTGCCCGCGGACGCGAACACGTTTATCAATCTCGCGATGTGAGCGAGCGCCGGGTCGACCTTTGCATTGTTCTTCGAAGCCTGCGTCACGTCGAAGAGTATTTTGTAGTTTATCGACTTATCGGGCTGGACCGCCGCGTTAGGCAACGGGTGAACCGGGCCGTACCCCTTTATAACGGGGTATTCCCATTTTGTTTGCGCGCTCGCTAAGCCAGAAACGCTTCCGACCAGCAAGGCGACGAATAACAGTTTGGTGATTCCTTTCATGATGTTCCTCCTCTTATTGTGTTTTTATGATTTTTCATCATTTGACGAAATGCGGCCTCGGTTGAGCGGTAACATACGCAGCAACGTCGAGCGCCTGATCCGGTGTCAGATTTGAAACCTGATACGGCATATTGTCGTGGACGAAGGCGGCAA
This sequence comes from Bacteroidota bacterium, assembly GCA_021796055.1. Next base: position 9,543 of record JAJYOS010000075.1, on the reverse strand, counting down.
AATTCTGCAGATGTGCCATGCCGGCTCCATCATTAAACGAGTACTTTCCCCAAAGCGGCGGAGCGATCTTCGTTCCCTGGCCATCCATTCCATGACACGCGACGCATGTTTGTGTAAATACCTTCTTCCCGGCAACCGCGTTAGGCTTGTGGCGGCTCTCGATATGCTTGAGTCCGAGCCAGGGAATTCTCCCGTAGATCGGGATTCCCTTTGATATCCAATGAAAATAAGTGACTATCGCCACCATCTCCTTGCTGTCCGGAGGAAGCGCTTTGCCATTCATGCTTCTAAGGAAGCACGCGTTAGTTCGGGCGATGATGTCATCCACTTGTCCCGACCGCGACCTGTAAGCCGGATACTTAGCGGCGACTCCCACGAGCGAGAGACCGCCGTTCTTCCCTCCCGGTGAGATACCTCCGTTGAAATGGCAGCTCGAGCAAGTGACGCTGTCACCGACATACTGACTCACATACTTCTGAGGATCATTCATTATGTTGTAGCCGAGCATGACCGCGGCCCTTATGGAAGCGGGCGCCTCGTTCGGCGAAGGGGCAGCATATCTCACCCCATCCACCATCATGCTTTTTTGAGGACTCCTCGCGAAAACCGAGTCTCCGAAATTAGCGGCCGCAAAAGCGCCGACCAGCAGCGCGAGAAGCGCCGCCGGCAATAAGACTTTTCTTTTCATATTTCACTCTCCTTTTAAAGAACCGAAAAATAAACTCATCAAATCGCTCTTACTTCACTGGCATGAAGCCATACTTCTGGTAAATTTCGGAGCTCTTCTTCGTCTCCAGGAACTTAAGGAAATCCTTGGCGGCTTGCGGATGCGGCGCGTTCGCCAGCAAAGCGGCAGAGTAAGTCACCACCGTGTTTATCTTCGCGGGGATCTGAACCGCTTCGATCGGATTTCCTATCATCTTTTGGAAAAATGCTTCCGTGTACCATACCGGACCGGCATCGGATTTTCTTTCGATGATGCGGATCGGAGTTTGCCTGTGATGTATGTGGGTGAGAAAAGTTGTTCCGGCCTTGACCTTCTCGTCCATTATCTCCTTAATCAGCTTCTCTCCCCCTGCCTTTCGATAAGTGGCGATGATCGTCCGTGCAACCCCTTCCCATTGCGGGTTCGGCATGCTGACCCTTACGTTCGGCTTGCCGAGATCGTTTAACGACGTGATGTGAAGCGGGTTACCCTTGTACACCATTATGGCCAGCCTGTTTTTGGCGTAGACCACAGACTCCGTGAAGAGGTGCTTCTCCTTCGTGAGCATCGCGATCCGTGCCTTCCCGGCAGTGAAAATATCCGGTTTCAGAGATATGCGCATATTACCGATTACTATCCCCCCCTGCGCGATCTGATCAAGCAGGATACCCGGAGGGAGTGTCTCTACAAAAATGCGCTTGTACTGGGGGTATTCTTCCTGGAAAGCCTTGATCAGGTCTGGCACTACCATGAACTGGTTTCCAGCGAAGAAAATCACAAGCTGGGGATTATTGATGTCTCCGTGCAGGTCCGGGACATCGTCGATGCCTGGTACGGTAAATTGCTTGCCCGGCTGCGGGAATGTTGACCATGGCGGGTAGACTCTCTGCGCATTCGCCTTCTGGATGAAAGCAAATGACAGAAGGCCGAGCGCAAGAAAAGCGGCGACCTTCATTTTAAATTTGTTTTTCATTTGTTGGTTCCTCCTCCTTAGTGTTCTAGTCGTTATTGGGATTTGATTGGAATGAGCACGCGGAATCCAACCGGCAGGATTTCGTTTCTGAAATTTTCCGCGTATAGTATTGCATATCGCGGATGCCACCACTTTTTTTGAACCATAACGCCGACTTGACGTCGCTCCAAATTGTTATCGAAGCATGTCGTTCGACCGTGGCTAGGTAAATGCGCCTTCATCCGGTATACTCCTCTATAGGCCCGGATGTCGCGCGGGAAGACAAAAGTGCTCAAGCTGCTAACAATGCTGCCGGGTTTTGGTTCTGCTCTGTTTGGTATCTCTCTGTGAACGGATGACTGTTCCGGAATCCGGTAAGCGCATCCGTTGCTATCTCAACTGTGCCGGGTAGGTTGACGTCCAGGATGGATCGCCACATTCGCGTCAACCAAGCGGAAAGCGTTTAATTTTAGTCCGCGAGGTTGTAAATGTCAAGACAAAACTGGTACAGATAATAAAATGACGCGCGAGGACTCCTCTCAGTCCACACACGACTTACGATCAAGACATTCGAACCACTACGCGCATGAGTCCCTCATACAACTCATGCAGTGAAACTATAGCACATTCTTTATGATGCCTGTTGATAGAAAAGGATTCGGCGGCTCACGTAGGCAATAAACTGACGACACGGCGGTCCGCAGGCGGCCGCTTCACCCCACGATCTACTTGGCAGCAGCAAGCCGCTTATCCTTGAAGAGAGTGTTCCCCTTGACGAGCCACGAGATACCAAAGGAGATGAGCGAGACTGTCTCGAAAACAAGAACGGGCCGCCACTTGGCCAGCGCCGAGTGGGACAAGAACGCGATGTAAAGCACCATGCCGACGATGCACGCGATCATTATCCAGCCGGAAGTTCTATAGATGAAGTTGCGCGTCTTTTTCTCCCTGCTCGGCGCGCCGCCGTGTCTCGTGAACAAAAACAAGGAGTTGAATGCAAGCAGGAAGAGAAAGGCGATCGAGAACGCCAGGTGGATATATTGCGAAATGTTATCGGGCGTCAGGAAGATTCCCACCCTGACGACATGCCCCGCAAATTTCGAAGTAGGGAACGCTATGATTCCGAGCGCGAATATGCCGCTAAGGTTTGTCACTATGTCGTCTATCAACTCATACCCTTTGTAGGAAATGAGAAACAACGCCACTCCGGACAACATGCCCACAAAAAAGTCGCGCATATTCGTGTAATAGTAGCTGCTGATGGATCCCTCCACCGTTGAACCTTTTTGGATAAATCCACCCGCCACCATGATTACCGGAAGCAAAATGGCGAGTACACCGACTATTCGTCTCATGGCTAGATACGAATGTATCAGCGATTCGCTTCGATTGGAATGTTTCATGCCGGCCATAATTGCCGTCGCCTTTGAATAATGATGTATAATTTACTAAAAGTTGTTTTCACGATAGAGCATTCATTTATGTAAAGTGCGCAGATCTTCCAACAAGTCATGCCGCCCCCGAGTCGCTCTAATGTGTTCTGAGATGTTGGATTGTTTCTTGGCGCCCCCAAATCTAACTTGAAAGCAGATAAGGCAGCGTGGTACAAAATTTTATTCTGTCGGGTCTCAGACCTTCTCACATTTGAAAGGAATTGGCTATGAAACAACTATCAGGGGACAACGGCATTGTTAACAAGTTGAGTAAATACTCGGTGAGAGAGACCATTGACAGGCTAGAAACAGTACTAAGCTCAAAAGGCATCGCCGTCTTTGCCCGTATCGACCAAAAGGCGGCAGCTGACAATGTTGGGTTGAGCATGAGGCCAACAGAATTACTGATCTTCGGCGATCCAAGAACTGGAACACCGCTGATGAATTCACATCCATCGATGATGATAGACCTTCCATTGAAGGCCGTCGCGTGGGAGACGAACGAAGGAGAAGTTATCCTCAGCTACAACAGCCCTGAATATTACATGCAGCGCCACGGGCTCGCTGAGCCGCCGTTCAAGACGGTGGAGATACTAATAGGGAAAGCGCTGGAATAAGACAGGTTCTCGAAGGACTTCTAAATTCCACATCCGACCTGAGACAAGCACCCGCTAAACCGTCCGGGTACTTTGACGCAAAGTAAAATCTTTCCAAGCGCCCACCTCCTTTTTTTGCGGCGAATGGACCTTACGCGTTAGGCCTGTTCAGCAAAAAAAGCCCCGGAAAAAAGCCGGGGCGGTAGATAGATCCAAGAGTTAGCTAGAACGACCAATTTACTATCGGGAACACAGGGAACTGCCCTCCCGTCTTTATGATATTTATTATTCCTATCTGGAGCCCTTTCATGGAGCCGGCATAATTCACGAGACCGAGTTGAAACCCGCTGACGTGTTCGCCGATATTTACCCAACCATACTGGAACCCTTCGACATTCCGCTTAGCGAGATTGACCAAGCCCGCCTGAAACCCCAGGACATTGCCATCATCGATATTAGCTGCTCCCCACTGAACACCGGTCATTCCACCGTGTCCGACGGCGTTGACAAGGCCCCAATCCAGTCCGAGCATCGATACGTTGTTTCCATATATGAGATTAATACGCAAACCGGCGATCGGTGTGCTCTCCGGAAAAATCTGAATCGGATCGAAGAGCGCGACGTTAATCGGCTTCGACTGCGCGAAACCAAGTGAAGGTAAAATAAGCAGCGCGGCTGCAAGTACTCCGTAAAAACCAATAGACTTTCTTTTCATGGAATCCTCCTATTTATCGTTGGTAAAGAAATATAAGTGTCCATATAGCGTTCCACAACAGGAAAAGCGCAAGCTCTCTTCGGAATCTTCTCACACGCGGACCTCGATTTAATTTGTCTTTTCCGTATACTTTGCATAATATTTTCAAACATAATAGGAAGCCATCATGTCGAAAATAAGAGTGGGCTGGTTCGAGTACTTCATGGCTGTTGCGGAAGAAGTTGCGACGCGGAGCACTTGCGACCGTAAGCACGTCGGCGCCGTAATCGTCCGGGACAAAGTAATCCTTTCGACGGGGTACAACGGCAGCCTCCACGGCGCGCCGCACTGCGACGACGTCGGCCACGACATGGAAAACGGACATTGCGTCCGTACCATGCATGCCGAAGCAAACGCCGTCGCGCAGGCAGCTAAGAACGGCGTGAACATCAACAACGCCGAGATCTACGTCACCGCCTCACCTTGCCTGACCTGCTTCAAACTCATCGCCAACTCCGGCATTCACACGATCTATTTTAAAGAGTTCTACCGCGACGACCGAATTACAAGGTACGCCGAGGAGTCGGGTGTGAAGCTAGTTTACATGGGAGACGACGCTAAGCCCGAGTAATCCGCACCTGAATGCAATTGAAATACGAGGTTCGCCCGCTGGTCAGAGATTCAATCACTAAGTGGCGCAAATCCAAATCACAACTTCTCTCCATAGAAACTTTGTCAACCGGTCACTCATTAACCTCTTCACATCAGCCCAAAGTTTCGTCGCCACAAATCATGCTGGCAGTCGTCGTTATTCAGAAACCGGCACTTGCCATAATTGACCAGACATTATTGTTCCAATCGCCGGCACCCGATCGGAAAGCGTGCCCTGTCCCAAAAGTGTATCGCACCTCCACGCCAAGCGTCATGGGGCCGAGATCGATGTGGGGGCCCCCTCCAACCGCAATGTTGAAGTCGAACGGGCGGGTGTTGCCAGACTCGTCCGTGGTCACGATCTCCGTTCCGGCTGGATAGTAGACGGTGCTTTTGCCCTTCGAATAGACATTGAAAGCGAAATCCGGCCCTCCGAATATGTCGAAACCGATCGGGAGTATCGGAAGGCTGAACAAGTTCATCCTGAGAAGTACGGGAATCTCAATGTAGTCCATCGTCAATGTGCTTGTTTTGGGAACTGACACTGGCACTGTACCGAGAGTATTGACTGTGCCTGACGCTCCTTTCATCGAAAAGAGCAACTCCGGCTCGAGAGAGAGTCCGGCGGCAAGATCATACCGGGCAAACCCTCCGATTATCAGTCCATCTCTCGATGAGCTATATGGATGACCGGTGAGACTAGCAATATTCAAGCCTCCAGTAATCCCGAGCTCCTGCGCGCGGGCGACCGCACTGTTTAATATCACTCCAGTCAATAATGCCAGCGCTAACCATTTTATCCGTTTCATGACAGTTCTCCTCGTTTGGTTTGTAATCGGTCCCTATCCCTACTACTCGTTGTCGATAGCACACAACACGCATTCGTTCAAGTGCCAAACTCTTCTCTGGATACAAAGGTAACAACGACGAATCCAGCAAGCCTAGTTACCCACTCTTCGTGCCCTGCGCTACTGATCGTGGATTCCCGCCAACTCTTGACGCCGTCGATTGCTTCTTGTCCGCATGCTTCAACCTTAGAGGCTATCACTAAAGAAAGGGAACGGCATACTGAGGGGAGAAAACCGCGGAAGAAGGTATCCAGACGTTCTGATAAACGAGTGCTACACTTCGTTCAGCATGACGACTGAACTCTTATGTTGACTTCGGCACGTGCTTCACTTAGCCGCATTCGCAGTCACGTGCGGTATCGGGTCACTTCATGAGAACTAATTTCCTCACCTCGCTGAAGGTGTGGCCGCCGGAATGCGGCGTGGCCGTCAGCCGGTAGAAATACACGCCGCTCGGAAGATTGCGACCGTCAAAAACGACTTCGTACCTGCCCGACCTCTTAACTTCGTTCACCAACGCCACCACTTCTCTTCCCAAAACGTCAAAGACTTTCAACGTCACAAATCCCGATTCCGCGATTCGAAATTCGATATTAGTCGTGGGATTAAATGGGTTTGGGTAGTTCTGAGACAAGCCGAATGACCGCGGCGGCAGCTCGACAATATCCTTGGCAGACGTGGCAATCCTGACGTAGGCGCGGACAAGATACGCAGCAATTGTAGTGTCCGAAGATGAAACGATGTACCACCCCGCAGGCTGCGGCGACGCTTCGGAAGAAGTGAGATAAGTAAAACTGTGATACGGGCCCCCTCTAGGTTGATTCGTTATCATCACGCCAGGCGCTCCCGTATTGTTGGGAATGACAAGTGCGACAACGAAGGGCCGATCGGTAGCAATATCGCTCGAACTTACGTTGATGGTCGCCCAGTTTTGAAACGGCACCGGGTATGGAAACAGGGAGGTCGTGGAAATCGTCGCGGTCACAGGAGCGATCAACTCACCAAGCGGGGTCGGGGTCTGAACGCCGGTATACCTATAGATACCTCCCGAGATGGAACCGGCCTTCCTGAGTCCTACCCGGACAGAGTCGAGGATCCCATCCGGAAAAGCGTCAAAGGCAACGCAAATCGTATCGGAAGCCGTCCATGTATAGTAACCTACAGGCTCCGTCATATCATATTTCAGTTCCGTCGCGCCCGAGTTCACTGAACCGCTTGCCACGTAACTGAACGAAGCGTCATTGCTCGGGTCCTGGTTTATCGCGATGAAAGCTATCGTGGTGAAGATTGTTCCGTAGTCCGGCTCAGAAAACACAGAGCCGAACGGTACCGCGACAATTCTGTTCGAGATCGCGCCTGTCTCAATCGCCTGAAGCTGCAGGTTCGCATTACCGGACGTGTTGGTGAATGTAATTCTCAGATCGCTACCGTTCTTGAATATCAGATATGAGGCCGCGAGGCGCTCGACCGAGACGGTCCCTGAGGTATTCGGATTATTGACCATTGTTCCCGACGATAGTGGAAGTCCCGTGTAAGCATATCCATACATACGGTTTGTGGTAGTGTCATTCACCTCGTTGGCGATAAGCCAGCTCCTAAAAATGTCGTTGAATGTAAACGATATGGCGGCCTTCGAAAGCGCATCAGTAAGTATCGAGATCTCAGAGGCCTGTTTGCTCTGGACGATGTATTTGAAAACGCTTATACCAAACCTGTCCCAGAGATAAAGAGAGAAACGTTGGGCTCGGGCATAATCGTTGAGGACAAGCGTGTTGTCGTAACCTCTCCAGTCAAAAAGATAATGATTTGTTTCGTTGGCATACAATGAAAGGTTAGAGAGAGGATAGCCGCAAACAACCTCGGCAAGTTTCGAACAGCTCTCGTTTATAAAGACTGGCGCGACAGAAGTTTTGTGATAATTGTAGTTTATCATGTGTTGAAATTCATGCGCGGCGGTCGACATGGCGGACCGCACGCCGTTGGAATGGGTGAGGTCCGTCGGGTTGGCATCAAGGTAATATATCTCGGCGCTATTGCTGTAGCTGCCGCCCACTTCCTGCTTCGGGTCGAAGAAACCCTCGACGTATCCACCCGTTCCAGTGAAACCGTCCCGAATGTTACAAATGAGTATGATTATTTTCGGGTCGCCATCCACGTCGGGCGGTGAGCCGAACACCAGCGAGTCCGTCTCGAATATGCCTCTCGAAGGATTCGCGGGTGTCGTGTTATCGAAATCGTTTATGATGGAATCGACCGCTTCCTGTGTTACACGAGTTGTCCACATCGAATCTTCGACGAACACATAGCAATGTTTACCGATCCCACGGCAAGTCGATTGGTCCTTGTAATAGGTGTCGGCGGCGAGATCCGCCACCCACCATGAGTGCGCATCACCGACCTTGAAATTCCAGGACGCGGTTTCTTTCATCAGCTTATTTCGAATTATGTCCGGATGGGACACCGCGTAAGCCGCTGCCTCCTCATAATGTTTGTATAGCAACGGCATCGGATCGATCGGGTAACTCTTCGAGGATTCCCTCTCTGGCAGGTTCTGAACGACCTGACCGTTCGAGATTGCGAGCGCGCCAAAGAAGGCGACGGCAAAGATAAACTGTCTCATGGAATCACCTGACTTATCCAGTGAATTCAGTTTGGAACAATCACCGCCCTGACAACATCGATTTCGTCGGCGGGCTCTTTCTCTTCTATTCCAATGTAGAAGACGATAACCTTCTTTCCCTGGTTAGCAAGAAGCATTCGTTTGAGATCGTGGCCGCATTTGATCAGGTAAACGCTCTTCTCGTCGGTACGGATTGACAGCCTTGTGAATGGCTCGTTCCCTACTATCATAATGACCCCTGTCAATTTACGCGGCGCATCGAACATGATCTTAGATGAAGAGCACCCCGCGCCCCACAAGGCGAGAAGGAGCATGGGTATAGCCCACACGAGGCGGTATATATTGAGATATTCGCGATGCACGATGTGTCGTTAGAAGATGACGCCTGATGGGGAATCTATCAAGGTTGGGCGGCGGCCGTTGTGACTTTCGACAAAGTATAAAGGGAAGACAAAATCGCGAATCGGATGGATGTTAGCAACTCGTGACGATTTTGGATTCTCACCATCACGCTCTTGAAGTAAGAAAGAGTGTTCGCGCTCTATTCTGCGACGGCTCGATAGAAAACTTTTAGAGAGCTTTTCCGAATAGGTGTTCAATGCCGGAACTCCTTCCCCAAGTAGGGGAAGGATAGGATGAGGTGGATCTGACTTCGCGCAAATCCTGAGATTCATACCGCTGCCGATCGGCAGCAAGGCTGCTCATATCTATTCCTTTCACCTCACCCTTACCCTCTACCAAAAGGAGATAGAGCCGGGGCTTCAACTTTTATTCAAGGCTTAGGTTCATTTTTCATGCCAAGCCAGGCATCGAGGACCTGGCAGCCGGCGTCCTGGACACTTATTGGAAGCGCCACGCGTTCCCCTTTGAACACCTTCTCTCCCCAATCGGCCATAACTTGACTGGTATCTTCCTTAATCCATGAGTGGAGCACTTCACTCGCCTCCGCCTCATGTCCGTATTCTTTCAACGCGAGAGCGTGTATCAAACCACCGACAGTGTTCCCTTCAAAGCTCCTAGGCTTCGAATCGGCCAGGTCGCCG
>JAJYOS010000074.1 GCA_021796055.1 Bacteroidota bacterium | reverse complement strand
TGCGACCTCATGCCGTGAATCCAGGTACCTTGCAGAAGTAACTCAGACCTTCCCGATGAAGCTCCGCGAGGTCCCTGTGAGCGAGGGATGGTCCCACCGTTTGCGGTTGAAATTCAGACTTATCCCGGATGAATTAACCCATATTCCCGCGGGAGTGTCGCTTCTGCAGTGCAGGGTAAGGAACAGCGATAGAAACGGTAAATCCTTATCCAGTTCACCCTTTGAAAGTGCGTCCATCTTCTCTTGAAGAATTTGAAAAGCAGAGTGAGAAGTGGCGGAAGTAAAAGAGGAGCGGGGGGCATTTCGACTGCGTCTGAAATTTGTATTTGATTGCGCGACGGGCTAAACTTCCCGGGACGGGAAGTTGTTCTTCAACAATGGGATAATTGAATGACACACGGAATGTCGGGCGCGGTTGCGGAACGGCAGGTGGCGAAGTGCAGGCTTGTATCGAGCATCGTGTTTCTTACCGCGTTTGTGGCGGGCATATGCATGGAGCCGGCCGGAAGTTATTCTCAATCGAGAGACACGGTCCGGGTTTGCTTCGCCGGCGACGTGATGCTCGCGAGGGGCGTTAACGGCATGATCAGGAAGAAAGGGGAAGCGTTCCTCTTTGAGAAGATCCGACCTGCGCTCAGCCGTTATAAATACAGATTCATAAATCTCGAATGTCCACTTACGCCGCTGTCGTACCCGCCAAACAAGCCGTACTCTTTCAGGGCCGACACCGGTTACATCGGAATCCTGACCGCCGCCGGCATCACTCACGCGTCGCTCGCCAACAATCACATCGACGACCAGACTGTCAAAGGAGCTGGTGACACTTACAGGGTCCTGGAGAAAAACGGAATAGTCCCGCTGGGTCTGAAGTCGGTGAAGGATTCCATCTGCCGTCCGGCAGAGTTAGTCCTGAACGGCAGAAGGGTCGCGGTCTTCGCGGCGCTGGGCCTCGTCATGGGATCGCCCAACGTTTGGTATTGCCTCGATACTCTTTTCCTGAAGAGCATTACGGCGTTTAAGCACGACACCCCGTCCGCGTTTGTCATATGTTACCTTCACTGGGGGACGGAGTATCGACGGTTCCCTTCGCAGGAGCAGGAAGAGATTGCCGGGAAGCTTACCGCCGCCGGCGCCGACATGATCATCGGCCACCATCCTCATGTCGTCGAGTCGATACGGTATTACAGGGGAAGACCGATACTGTTCAGTCTCGGGAATCTTATCTTCGACCAGCATGACCGCGATGCCAGGAGGGGAATAATTGCCGGCCTTACATTCCGAGACGGTGCGGTCCAGATCGATATAATTCCCTACGATATCGTAGAAGACCGCCCGGTCCCGATGGAGAGCGGAGAGAGGCTGAGGTTCAAACGTACTTTGCTCGGACTGTCGCCGGATATTTCGCTTGTTGACGACGGCGACGGATGGACGGTGAAGGAAACGAAGCCCCGAAGATCGCGCGACCCGGACAGCACGGGCCGCCGGATCTTTCGCAGAAAAGGTATAGGAGATTCCTCTTCGTCGCCATCGACGGGGTCAAGAAAACTAAGATAGGCGAAAGGGCGTGATGCGGTTCGCATTCCGATTTATGGTTTGCAGGCTGCAGATGAAGAAGGGACCCTCGATACTCAGAAGTACGTTTCCAATTTCAGGTAGTACGCCTGCGGATAATACCAGTATTCTGTAAAAGTCTTCCCGTAGGCATAGAGGGAGCCGAGCGCAAGCGAAGTATTGTCGCTGGCCGAGTAGCTTACGGTGCCGGCAAGATAGCCGCTCCCGTCGCTGAAATTCGAGACCGACGAGAGCGTTACAGTGACGAGCGGAGTCATCTGGTATGTTGCGCCGAGCGCCAGATAGTCCTTCGCCAGATTGAGTATTCTTCCCTCATAAAGTCCGGTAAGATCGTAGTCGAGTCTGTTCAGCGTGCCCTGGCCGTTGTGATAGTACTCGAAAAGCGCGTACAGCTTGTCGGTGAACTGGTAGTCCATTCCGAGTATCCATCTTATGTAATATCCGCCTGACTTCGAAGGATCCTGGGACACGAGGGCCTCGCCTCGTATCCCCGCCGTCCAGACGTTTCCGGCAAAGTCGCCGCCGGTAATCAACCTCCTGTCGAGCGAACCCGCTAGTACGGCGAGGTCGTAACCGAGGATGTTTGTCCTGAACCTCGCCGCGTAGTTAGAAGACTTGAAATGGTATTCGGCATTGTAGACGAACTGCAGGTCCGTCAGCTGGCCGAGATAGAACTTCATCGAGGCGGCGTCGGCGCCGTCTTTCTCTACCTTCCCGAAGTCTGCGGGATTAATCGGGTTAAATATGTCGGTCGGGTTCCAGACTCGCCCGGTTCCCCAGCTTATCCGCTGTCTTCCGATAACCAGTGTTCCGAACGAAAACTCCTGGTCAAGATAGAGCCTGTCGATGTAGTCGGAGATCGTCGCGTGCTTTCTGTCAATGGGCTGCCAGCGCAGGCTGACGACCTGCCGAAGTGGAGTCGTCGAACCGAGGCCGAATGAGACATTCTGAGAATAATAGAGGCCGTCAATCTCGTAGGCTAATCCTATTTTTGTGTTGTCGCCTATATGGAGCGTCGGGCGAAGCCTGAGCCTTACAAGATTTGAAAATTCGGAACGCGACACGCCCGTGATCTGTGCGAGCGTCGGCTGAATATTCTCGCTGACAGGCATCTCCATTACGTAGCCGGAGAAATTCAGGTCGGTCCCCGGCCAAAGGGAGGTCTGAGCCGGGGCGGTGGAGGTTACTAAAAGGAATGCGATTGTTATGAGCGGAAGAGGGGACACGGAAAAGGGAGATCGGGAAACGGAACACGGAGAAGAGAACACGGAGGATGGAAAGCGGAACACGCGGTGCGGAACACTTAGTTTACGAATCCATTTATCCATCGATCCAATCCCCCATCATTCTGCTATTCCGTAATTCCGATTCACTACACGTTGACCTTGTCAGTAACGATCTGTCCATCTTTCAGAATCAGAAGCCGATGTGCCCGCTCGATTACCTGCGGGTCGTGCGAAGAGAAGACAAACGTTATCCCATCATGGTGGTTGAGTCTCTCCATCAGCTCGAGCAGTTTCACGGCTGTTTCGGAGTCGAGGTTGGCCGTCGGTTCGTCCGCAAGTACCAGCCTTGGGTCGTTGGAAACGGCCCTTGCGATGGCTACACGCTGCTGCTGGCCGCCGCTCATCTCGTTCGGACGCTTGTTGGCGAGTTCCACGATGCCGAGCTCCTCCAGGAGCGCGAGCCCCCTGCGTTTCCTTTCGGCCGCGTCAATTCCGCGGAGCATCATCGTGAACTCCACATTTTCCAGGGCGCTGAGGACGGGGTTCAGGTTGTATGCCTGGAAGACGAAACCTATTTTCCTCAGGCGGATATCTGCAAGCTCGCGCCTCGACTTTGATGACACGTCTTCGCCGTCCAGAAAGACTTTTCCCTCCGTCGGCTTATCGAGCGTCCCGATAACATTCAGGAGAGTCGTTTTACCCGATCCGGACGGCCCGGCGATGACAGAGAAGTCTCCCGGCGACACGGTGAGATTGATTCCTCGCAGCGCGTCGACCGGTACACCGTTGTCGCTGTATATCTTCCTTACGTTCTCGACGCGGACGATTTCGGATGTGCTCCCATTCGTATTCATGCTTCAATTACTCCTTCTCGGCATTCGGCGGACAGCTTCCGCCTTGTTGAATCTGCGTTCGTATTCCATTTGTCAAATCTATATGCCAACTCGTTAATCCGGTTGTCTAAAAACCCGTGCCACCGCGAATCCGTCATCCCGCAATTATATCCTCTCTCAGTTTGACCTGATTGCCTCAACGGGCTGCAGCTTTGTCGCCCTCATCGCAGGGTAAACTGAACCGGCGACCGCGGCGAGCGGAATTATCACTACAGTGTTTATGAGCGAAGACGCCTTCATAACAGGGTAAATTATAGTCCCGGCGCCGATGGACTTCAGGCTTTCTGAAAACATCGCCAGGTTCCAGCCTGTATGCGAGAGCGGGATATAAATTGTGAAGGAAATTACCAGACCGACAATAGTGCCGATTGAACCGAGGAAAAACGCTTCCGTAAGGATCATCCTGAATATGCGCCTGTTGGACATGCCGATCGCCATGTCTACTCCGAACTCGTGTGTCCGTTCCATCACCGCCATCAGCATTGTGTTTATTATGCCGAAGATCAGCGCTATGGCTATTATGGCGTAGAAGATATAGATGGTTTGATCGTACAGCTGGATCTGCATTACGAGAAGGGGAAGCATCTCTTTGTAAGTCAGCACTTCGAAATCGGGAGAAAGCCCGGTCCTGAGACGCTGAGCAATTGTGTCTGTCATTTTAGGGCTAACCGGATTGACGACGAATTCCGTGACTCTGCCTGCGGCGCCGAGCATCTGTTGCGCTGTTGGAAGCGGAATGTAGACGTGTGTCTGGTCGAAACCGGAATCGAAGGTCTCGAAGAGCCCGACGACGCGACAGGCTTCCGAGCCGACACTCCCGCCGATCCGGGAGGCCATTATCACTACCTTGTCTCCCAACCCGACCTTGAGTTTCTCCGCCGTGGCAGTACTGACTATGACGTCGCCGGGGTTATTCGACAAGTAATGCCCTTTCACGATGTAATCGTGTACGGTTGTAATGCGCTCTTCTTCCCTGGGGATTATTCCGACTATCGAAACTCCGGAAGAATTGTAGGCGCTGCTTACGAGGCCAAAAGTGCGGAGCCGTTCAGAAAAGGAAGTGGAGCCGCCGTCGCGCGTCAGCGCTGCGCGAACGGGCGCAGTGTTCGCGATGGAGTTTTTGAGGGCGGGATCATCGTGGTAACCCTTCTTGTGAATTTGTATATACCCGGCGTCAGCCCCGATCTGGTTCGTCAGCATCTGCTGCATCATACCGATCGACACGGCGTCGGTCAGCAGCAAGGCGATGACACCGATCATTATGGATATGATCAGGATGAACGACCTTCTCTTGTTCCGCAATATGTTGCGCCAGGCAATCCTGCTTATCATCAGATAACCATCCAGTGTGCCACTGGAAGAAATTCTAAGCACGAAACTCTAAACTCTAAACAAATTTCGAATCTCATCAGGTGTGCCTTATTCCTTTGAGTGGCTCAAGCCTCAGTACGCGCCAGAGCGGATATACAGCCGAGACCATCGAGATGCCGAATATCGTAAGGCTCGAATCCAGGAAGACCTTGGATGACAGCGAAGACACGAGTACCGGCGCAAAACCATACTCTTCGTAAAGCTTCGCCAGGTCCCCGCCGAGTACTATCGGGTGGCTCACCCAGTACGAATTCACCGCAGCGCCTATCCCGTTGCCGATTATGAATCCGATGACGAGCATGAAGAACACCTCGAGCGCAACGGCCTCTACAAGCCTCTCCTGCGACATGCCGAGAGAAAGCATTACGCCATATTCCCTGAACCGTTCGGTTATCGACATGAGGACCGTGTTCAGTATACCGAAGCCTACCACAAATAGAAGGATTATTATGTACAGTACCCCGCTGGAATTGTCCAGATCGATCATCTGCTTCAACTGTGGCAGCAGGTCCTGCCATGTGAGGGCGACCAGACCTTGCGGCTTGAGAACCCGGTTGAGACTGTACGCTGCATTCTCCAGATAGTTTGGGTTTCGTACCGAGACTGCGACGGCATTAATCCTGTTCCCCATGCTGAGAAAACTCTGCAGGTCCGAGATGTTCATGAAGACGCCCATACGGTCGAATTCGTTGGAACCTGTCCTGAAAGTACCGACGATTTTCGCGAACATGTTACCGAGTAACCCGTCATATCCATGGGCCAGGACGACTACCGAGTCTCCAACCCGGGCACCGAGATTCTGGAGAAGCTTATCGCCGACAACGATTTCCGCGGCCATGTTGTCGCTGCCGGCTGAATCAGCAGAAAGGAAACGCCCGCTTCTTATTTTCTCAGGAAAGTCGGTGACTTCGTTCTCCGACTTCGGCGCCACTCCCATTATCATGGCTCCAAACGACTGGTCGCGATAGCTCAGAAGCGCATCGGCTTCTATTCTTGGAGAGCTTCCGTCGATTGATGGTGAGTCTCTCAGCGCCGTTTCGATCTGCAGCGTCATCACGAAGCTTCTCTGAAGAGTCGGGTTCTTGTTGTAGCCCTCTTTCTGGATCTGGAGATAACCGGTGGAGGCACGCACCGCCGTCCTGATTGTCTCCGCGTACGTACCGTATTGCATCCCGCGCTGTATGATGGACAGCATTATCGCGAAGATCACCGCCGACATCGCTATGAGCGACCTTCTCCAGTTCCGCCACAAACTACGCCACGCCAATCGGATCAGCATCATCGAAATTCAAAATTCAGAATTCATGATTCACAATTCTTCCCTCACGTTGCCCTGATCGCTTCCACCGGCTGCAGCCTGATCGCTTTCAACGCCGGATACACGGCACCGAGGAGAGTGGCAATCGGAATGATGAGTACTGTCTGGACAACGGAAGAGGCATCGAGGACCGGGTAAATTATACTGCCGATCCCGATAGACTTCAGGCTTGCCGAAAACATCGACAGGTCCCATCCCGAATGCGACAGCGGCAAAAACACTCCATACGACGCAGCCAGTCCCATCGCCGTTCCGGTGATTGCGAGATAAAACGCTTCGGTCATTACCATCGTGAATATTTTGCCGTTCGACATCCCGATCGCCATCGAAACGCCGAACTCGTGTGTCCGTTCCATGACCGACATGAGCATGGTATCTATGATTCCGAAAATCAGCGCGAACGCGATTAGTCCCGCGACGAGGTAAAGGGCCTGCTTGTACAGCGCGAGCTGTGCGACAAGCAGCGGCAGCATCTGTTCATAAGTGAGCACCTCGTATTTCCCGGCGTTTTCCGGGAGGCCGGCTATTCCATCCCTTATGCTGGAAGCGATCGACGACATGTCGTTCGGGTTGATCGGGTTCACTACGAATTCCGAGACAAGCCCGTCAGCGTTCAGCATCTGGTCGGCCGTCAGGATGGGGATGTAAACATGAGACTGGTCGAAACCCGAATTGAAAGTTTCGAATATCCCCGTAACCCGGCACGCTTCGGAACCGATGCTCCCGTTCATCTGTGATGCCATGATAACCACTTTGTCTCCGAGACCGACTTTGAGCTTCTCCGCCATCGAGGCGCTGATAAGTATTTGTCCCGGCTTGCCGGTAAGATATGATCCCTTCGCAACGTATTCCGAAATCGTGGTGATCTTCTTCTCTTCATTCGGGACGATTCCGACAATCGAAACACCATAGGAATTGTACGCGCTGCTGATAAGGCCGAAAACCCTTAGACGCTCGGAGTAGTCCAGACTCGCGCTGTCGCTTCTTAGTACACTCCGTACCTCAGCGGGGTCGGTCATGCTGTTTTCAAGCGTCGGGTCGGATTGGTAACCCTTTTTGTGAATCTGGATGTAGCCTGCATCGGCTCCAATCTGGTTGGTAAGCATCTGCTGCATCATACCGACCGCGAAGCCTTCGGTGAAAACCAGCCCGAGCACACCGACCACGATCGACGTAATCAGTATGAACGATCTCCTCTTGTTCCGCAATATGTTGCGCCAGGCAATCCTGCTTATCATCAGATAACCATCCAGTGTGCCACTGGAAGAAATTCTAAGCACGAAACTCTAAGCTCTAAACAAATTCTAAATTGGAATTTCATTTCAAGTGTACCTTATTCCTTTCAGCGCTTCGAGTCGGGCAACGCGCCAAAGAGGATAGACTGCGGCCGCCGCGGAGATCGCGAGCACTATCGTTCCTGCGGTGACAAATATGCCGGGCGAGAGGGAGGAGGGGACTATCGGCTGGAATCCCCATTCACGCACGAACTTTCCCACGTTGCCTCCCAGAACGATCGGGTGCTCGATGAAGTGGTAGTTGATTGCCGCGCCGGCCGCGTTGCCTATCGTGAATCCTATTACGATCATAAAAAACATCTCCATGGCCGTAGTGAGCGCGAGCCTTGAGTTCGACATCCCGATCGAGAGCATGACGCCGAATTCCCGGAAGCGCTCCGTCACAGACATGAGCAGGGCGTTCAGGATTCCGAAGCCGACGACGGCGAACAGTATGGTGAGGAAGAGTATGTGCGCCGCGTGACTGAAACCCATTGTCTGTTGAAGCTGCGGAAGAAGTTCCTGCCACGGCACGGCAACCAGTCCGGCGGGTTTAAGAACCGGATCGAGCGTTCTCACGATCCTACCGACATCGGCCGGATCATCTGCCGAAAGTGCAATCGCATTTACGTCGTTGCCCATTGCAAGGAAATTCTGCATGACCGGCACGCTCATGAAAGCGCCGGTGCGGTCGAATTCATCCGAACCCGTCCTGAATGTTCCCACGATATGCACGAACATGTTTCCGAGCACGCCGTCGAACCCCTGCGCGAGGATGACGACCGAATCCCCGACACTCGCGCCGAGGTTCCTGAGGAGCTTATATCCCACGACGATGTCGGGCGTGCTGTCGTCATCGAGGAACCTCCCCTGGATGATTTTTGCGGGAAAATCTGTGATCAGCTCTTCCGTCTTCGGTTCGACTCCGGTGATCAGCGCTCCGAGAGAGTGGTTACGGAAACTGATGAGGCCGCCCGATTGTATTCTCGGCGAACTGCCGTCGATTTCCGGATCGGATTTAAGTATCGACTCTAATTCCGGCGTAATGGGGAAACTCTTCTGCAGGGTTGGGTTGTCGTTGTACCCGATCTTCTGGATTTGCAGGTAACCGGTTGAAGACCTGACCGCTGTCCTGAGCGAAAGTGCGAATGTCCCCTCATCGAATCCGAGCCGGACAATTGCAAACATGACCGCGAAGGCGATCGCGGCGATGACGAGTAGTGAACGCCTTCGGTTCCGCCAGAGACTGCGCCAGGCGATGTTAATCAGCAGCTTCATTTGTTGGAGTTCCTGATCGATACACTCGTTTCTTCAACCCTTTCAGGGTTGGTGTTCCTCTTACATTGCGTGCGAGGGCTTCGCCCTCGCTGGAATATGTTGCCCCTTCGGGGTAAGAATTGACTAGAGGAGCTTCAGGGTGATGTTCAGTGGTATAAGCAAATGGTAATTCCGATATGCACCCGACCCTGAAAGGGTCGAATCCATGAGGCCGGGACACCGTCCCGACCTCACTCGTAAGAAAGCTCAATTCACCCTGAAAGCGTGAGATAACAAGCACGCGCCCGAACTTGAGAGATGACGAGGTCACCTTTCTAACTCCTTCAGCGAGAAGATCGAAGCCGGGATTCTGACATCGAACGACGCTTCGTCCATTTTTATTTCGGTCGAGTGCGTTCTGTCTGAGTTGTACATCGTCCATACGGTGGGGATCATCCTTCCCCCCATGACCTTGAAGTCACTCATTACCATCGTCCGCATGAGCTTCCCTCTTTCGTCAAAGTATTCCACCTGCTCGGGAAGATCGTCGGCCTTCCGTACCCGGTATATGATCTTTCCCCATACTACCGGCGCATTCGGCTTTGGAATTAGCTGGAGTGTCCAGCAACCGACGCCGCCTATTTGTTCGGTTCCTGTGAGGGTAATGTCGTAATCTTTTGTAAGAGTCTCCTCGCGAACCATATCATCGTAAGTGTAATCGGAGCCGTTCCATGACTGCAGCATCATAGAGGGAGGGATGCGTATCGTCGTCTCGGTGTTCCTGAGATACATCCAGATGTCGTTTCCCAGTTTAAGCGTGCGGTTGCCCGCTTCGCGAGCGGGGGAGAGTATCCTGACGAGCGCCTTCGAAGTCCCGCTTGTCCAGCTTTCCATCTTCATGGTCCTTGTGTAGTCGGGAGATCGTATAGTCATCTCCATGACGGAATGGCTTGAGACTTTTCCCTTTATTGCATCCTCAGCCCTTTGTATGATTTGCATGGCATTCTGCGCATAGCCGGTGCTGGAAACCCCCAGTGCGAACGCCCAGATCCCAAACAACATCCAGATTTTGAAAAAATGAGATGTCAAGCGCTGACGTGATTCTCGACAATTCACATCTGGAACATGGCCGCAGCTTGCTATTTGAGACTTGGTACTTACTTTATGGCTCATTTTTCCACCTTAATCCCGTCTAAAATCAGGTTGATCCCTTCGCGCATCTGTTTTTCAAAATCAACATCCATAAGATCAAGCGACCAGAAGAGGGCGGTGCCCTCAATTATCTCAAAGATCGCGATCGCGACCATGTTGGGGTCTACTTTTCGGAATTCCTTGCTCTTCACGCCATACTCGATGACCGACTGCAGAAGCGCGACACCGACCCGGAAGTCCCTCTTTGCCATTTTTCTGATTTTCTGATCTCTTGAGGCTATTACGAACAACTCCTGGAGGACCGGTCTGAACCGCTGCATCTTATTCATTTCTTCAATTGTATAGCCGATGAATTTCTCCAGCCGCTCAAGAGCAGTACCCGTAACAAGCACCTCTCCGACCTTCTTGATCTCTTCTGGGTCAAAGAATTCCTTGAGCAGGTCCGATATCAGCTCATCTTTGCTCTTGTAATACCAGTATATCGCACCCTTGCTCAGGCCGGACTCCCGAACGATGTCGTTCATGCTGGTACCTTTCAGGCCGGTTCGTGCAAAGGCGGTAATTGCAGCTTTGATGATCTGCTCCTTCCGCCTGGCGATATTTTGTATGTTCTCTTTCCTTGCCACTTCATCACTCACGTTATAAACCGACCGGTCGGTCTATGAATAAAATAATGTGTTGCGATGACGCTGTCAACGGAAATCCTATTCTCGGAGTAATGCCTCACTGAAAGGGTTATTTCTCTCGCAAAGGCGCCAAGAACGCAAAGAAATGTTGACGAGCGGTTCGCCTTGCGAGCTTCGCGGCTTGGCGAGAAACCATAAGTGAGGGGTTACTTCTCGGATGGCTGTGCCGGCCCTGCTGCCGCCGGCCGGATTTTAACTCATCGGTCTCCACGAGCCACCGAGAAGAAGGCGGGGCGGGTGGTGCTTGATCGTGAGTAAGTGATTGAAGCCGACGTTAGGAAAATGTCAGTGTGATTGCAAGAGAACCGGCAGATGCTGTGAGCCGGATGCCCGTTCATCCTGCAATCGAGTGCCGCTCAACTGCCCGGAGAAGCAGCGCCCTTCTGACATGTGAGACTGTCTCCGGGAATTCTCCCCCGGATTATTTCACCCCTTTTGCATTAAAATAGCTGCTGTACTTCTTGTCCACTTGCATTATATGGTTGTTCAGCCACTCTTTCAGAAAATTCATCAGATCCATTGTCAGGATCATATCCCCCGCGTTGTATTTCCTACCGATGTCCAGGACCTGTTTAGTAAGATCCTCATGTTCTTTCTTGTGTCTCGCGGATTCCGGGTATCCGTACTTCTCAAAGAGTTTTTCTTCGGTAGAAAAGTGATATACCGTGTAATCGGTAAGATCCTTAAGTATCTTCCCCATAGCCTCCCTGCCTTTGCCTTCCTTCATCGAATCATGAAGGTGGTTTATCAGATCCACGAGTCGCTTGTGCTGTGTGTCAATCTCTGCTATGTTTACGCTAAGGTTCTGTGACCATTGAAAGAGCGGCATGTCAAATGTCCTTTAGTCTTCTTTTTTGAATAGTGTAAGTTGCACGTTTTTCGGGCTATGCCCATTCACCTCCTTATCGGCAGATCAATTTCTTTCTTTAGCGAATTGCCTCGGAAGAAAAAATTCCGGCGGGATGATGCAGTATTGGCGTGTTTCTTGGTACCCCAGTCGCTATCTTTTGGGCAGAAGAGGGCAGAAGTCTTGAATAAAATGATATTGTTGCTCGACATCCTTCTGGTTGCGGCCGTGGCCTACCTGACATGGTTTCTCGCCACCGACTACCAGACCTTCCAGGGCCGGCTGCACATGCCGTTCGTTCTCTGGACCATCGATACGATCGACCTTTTCATTCATGAGGGCGGCCACTTTGTTTTCGGCTTCCTGGGAAGGATGATCTATTTCATGGGCGGTTCACTGATGCAGATAGTCCTTCCGTCGCTTGCTGTCTGGGTATTCCTGAAGTCGGGTTTCCGGACGCTTATCGCAACTCTGTATTGGCTCGGGCAGAATCTGGTCAACGTTTCCGTCTATATCGGAGATGCACCGTACAAGCGCCTTCCGCTGATTTCCGACAGTGCCATTCATGATTGGAACTGGATTTTCAACCGCCTGGGCGACATGAGCCTCGCCTCACCGGTCTCGGAGACGGTCTTCGTAGTCGGGCTTGTATTCTGCTGCGGTGCACTCCTGACAGGCGTGTACTTTCTTATAAATGACTTCAAAGAAATCTTCATCATTGGATAAGAATCATGATAAAGCATGTTGTGCTCTTCAAATTCAAGCCGGATGTTACAGAGAATGATAAATTGAAGCTGGAACAGGGTCTGGGCGCGCTTCCGTCCGTCATTTCCGAGATTAAGGAATATGAATTCGGACGCAACATTGTAAAATCAGAAAGATCGTTCGACTTCGGACTCATCTCCGGTTTTGAGGATCCGGATGCGTTGCAGCGGTACAACAGACACCCGCACCATCTGGAAGTCCTGAAACATATCGGCGAGATATGCGATAGTATTAAATCGGTTGACTTTGAATCGAATGAAGAATCGCGGACTTAATTCGGGGTCAAGATTATTTTCAACAGCATGCGGACTTCATAGACATAACTTGAATTAGCGGGAAAGAACGCGGATGTCAGAGGCTATATTGCGGACTGCAGGCCTCAGCAAGAGGTTCGGCAGCCGGTGGGCGGTCAAGGACCTGAACCTTGAAGTAAATGCCGGAGATGTGTTTGGCTTCCTCGGGCCTAACGGTGCCGGCAAGAGCACCACGATCAGGATGATCCTGACACTCCTCCTTCCGACTTCCGGAAGCGTGAGAATTTTCGGGAAGGACGCGAGGGAGGAAAGGCGATCCGTGCTCTCAAGAGTTTGCGGCATAGTCGAAAAGCCGGATTTCTACCTGT
>JAJYOS010000073.1 GCA_021796055.1 Bacteroidota bacterium | reverse complement strand
TTTCCGTCTCGGCCGAAACGATAGCAGGCTTCTCTCCCGCTTTCTTTCGCGAGTAAAGTTCTTTCTCGTATTTCTCTTTCGCGGCATCGATCACTTTGTTCGTGAAATTGAGTATCCCTTGAGTCGAACGGTAATTTTCGGTGAGCTTGATTATCCTGCAATCCGGAAAATAGGCCGGAAAATCGAAAATATTTTTGAAATTAGCTCCGCGGAACGAGTAGATGCTCTGTGCGTCGTCACCGACCACCATCACGTTATGCCTGTCCTGCCCGAGCAGTTTTACAATTTCGCCCTGTACCCTGTTTGTGTCCTGGAACTCATCCACCATTATGTGGCTATACTTCCCGGCAACCGCCTTTCTGAGCGAGTCGTTCTGACCGAGAAGCTCCCTGAGGTTCTTCAGCAGATCGTCGTAATCCATAAGATTGTATTTGCGCTTATAATCGTCGAACTGGTGCTTCAGGCTGAGTATATCGTCGATCTGTTCGATGAAGCGCGGGTATTCCTTGAAGACTATTTCTTCTATTTTGGTGAGCGTATTTTCTGCCCGGCTGTATATATCCACAAGCGTTTCCTTCTTTGGAAATCGCTGCGCCTTCTTCTCCGGCTTCAATCTTGTCCTGAGCAGATTCACAACATCCGCAGCATCGGAGTCGTCCAGGATAGTGAATTGTTCGCCGTAGCCGAGGACTTTCGCATATTGCCTGAGCGCCATGTTGGCAAAAGAATGGAATGTACCCCCACTGACCTGTTCGGCGGATGTGGATTTCAACAGAGCGGCAGCCCGCTTGAGCATTTCGTTAGCCGCCTTCCTGGTGAAAGTGAGGAGCAGAATCGACTGCGGGTTTCCTCCCAACTCGACCAGGTAGGCCACACGGTAAATGAGCGTCTTCGTCTTCCCGGTTCCGGCTCCGGCAATTACGAGTACGGGGCGATCAATGGTCCTGACGACCTCAAGCTGATCCGGGTTGAGGTCGCGTTCGTAATTTATCGTAAAGACGCGGCGCTCTGGTTCGCCGACCACGTCCTTTTTTATCGTGTACTTTTTTGTGTCCATCACTGAGGCATGGTGAAATAGAATCTTGAACCTTGGCCGATCTCGCTCTCGGCCCACACTCGCCCGCCGTGCAGCTCGACAAGCCGGCGGGTCAACGCCAGGCCCAATCCAACTCCACGGTATTTCTTGGCATAAGGATTTTGTGCAAGCTGTTCGAACGGCTTGAAGAGCCTCTCGATATCCTCATTCTTAATTCCCATCCCGAAATCCTCCACGCAAAATTGGATCGATCCGTCCTGCCGCCAGACCTTGAGGTTTATTTTCCCCCGCAAATGGCTGAACTTCACCGCGTTTGACAGGAGGTTGATCATGATCTGCCGGAGTTTCTGAGGATCGGCGTAGAGATCGACTATCGATCCGTCGACCGAGGTAACGAATTCTATATCCTTCTCGGATGCCATCGGCCCGACTATCCTGACGGCCTGGGTCAGCTCGTCTTTGAGGATGAACTTTGATTTCTCGAGTCTCAGCCTTCCTATTTCGAGCCTGGACAGGTCAAGGAGGTCATTCACGAGCTCAAGGAGGTGCCTCCCGCTGCTGTTCACGTTCCCGATGAACTGCTGTGCCATGTCTGGCGGCAATTCATCGGCGTCTGTTTTAAGGATCTCGCTGAACCCGATTATCGCGTTGAGCGGAGTGCGAAGTTCATGGCTCATGTTCGCCAGGAACTCGGTTTTGGATCGGTTGGCGTTCTCGGCCTTGCGCCGTTGTACCTCCAGTGAGATGGTATTCTGTTGCATCTCGTCGAACAATTTCGCATTCCTGAGGGCAAGCGAACATTGATGGGCAAAAAGATCGAGCAGTTCGCTCGAATAGTCGTCCGTCGTGAAGATGTAGCACAGCAAGCCGTCGGGTACGCCGTCCACATGGAGAGGGACCAGGACATATTGGTTTATGTCCCAGATATTGGCAAGCTTCGGCACCTCCCTGTCGCCGATGTAAAATCCGAGAAGTTCCCTTATATCCGTGCCGACGAACGGTTTCCGTTCACGCGCTATGTTCTTCAGGAACTCCAGCTTTGCCGGAGGCAGCTCGATGTTTCTCAGGTCGACATCGTAGATGTCCACCAGTCGTTCGAGCGCGCCTGAACCGCTGCCGGAATAATAGCTCGAGTCCAGAATATTACTCCTCGGATTGAAAAGCAGAAGAGCGGAGAAATATGCACCGGTAACCTCCTGCGCATTGGACACGATTCGCTGGAGAACATCCTGAACGCTGCCGGGCGAAGCAAGTGCCATACTGTTCTCCTCGAGTTTCAGCAGGTGCATTGTGAACATTCTGTTCTGTTCGATGGCTTTCTTCTCGGCCAGGGTGGCAAGATACTCTTCTATACCCGGGATGAACCGGACGATTCCAAATCCGACGAATGAGATGCCCGGCAGAAACATCAGGAAGTTGTCGATAAAATTATAGGTGGCAGCCCAGCTTCCCCGCATCCTGATCAGCAGGCGTGCGACATCCAATGCCATACCACCTGTAACGAACATCAGCCCTGCGAGTATATACCTCCATCCGGCGAGTACCATGTATCCGCCCCGCTTCTGCCTGTAAAAGGTGTACGACGTGACGGCGAACATGATGATAAAGACCGTTACGAGATAGATGGGCTCCGTCATCCCGCTTCAAATCGTCCTGGTGTACTGAGATGTGTCCAGTTTCCAGACCGGCACGCCGCAGTAGCGCTTCCCTTCGGGACAATAGGGTTTCGTCCCGGCAAGAAGACGGATGGTACAGGGAGGAAGAAGGTATTTACCCAGACGCGGATGAATCTTCTTGATCTGTTCGACTTCGTCCAGCGAAGCCTTCCAAATTTCTTCCTGCGCATTGTAACAGAGACGCATCTCGATCTTGTGGTGGAGATTCAGCAGGTCCGCAGACTCTGTGAACCTGATCGGAAATGCGTTAGGTAGAAGGTAAGCCGCAAATTCTTTCCCGACATTCAAGGAGATCAGCCCGTCAATCGCCTCCCATGTGGACGTCATCGTGTCGCGGTAAATCTTTTCCGCCTCCGTATCCATTAGAATGAGCTCGGGGACGATGTAATCAGGCTCCTCGCTCATTTGATCTGCAATGACCGGCCTGGAAGCGGGGGTCATCCTGTGTCGCTGGTCCTGCGAGTCGGCTGTGTGGCTCAGCTTCTTTTTGAAAGTGTACGAGGCATGGTACAGCGCCCTTGAAATCTTATCATGGGTGGTGAGCACGAGCGAGTTGCCGAGGATCTTGTTCTTTGCCGGGTTGATCGCAAGCTCTATCGCATCAACGTCGGAAAGCGCCGCCTCGGTCAAACCGAGCACTTCCCTTACAGCCTCCGCCACGACTTTCTCGGAATTGACCTTGTAATCGACAAGCTTCGAGGTGTGATCCCCGATCTCCCTGTCAAACTCGTCGATGAAATCACCTCCTGGGGCATTCCGCGCAAAAACGTTCTCGGAAAAAACGCTTTCGTCCAGCGGCTCTTCCAGAACGATCCGGTAGTTCGGATCAAATCTCAGAAGTTCCCGCACCATCATGTCGACCACAAGCTGCTGTTCGAACGAGGCGTCGCCCGATTTCCGCATTTTCGCGTAGCGTAGAAGCGTTATTCCGCTGACGGTGTGGTAGAGGTACGAGAATGTGGCAACCGGGAGAACGTATCTGGCGATCTCCTGCGCCTTTTTCTTTATATCGCCGACGAAACGCTTGTCGTCAACACGGCCCGGGAATCTCGCGTAGTATTCCTCAGCCGCGGGTTTCTGGAGCAGCTCAACGAGCCGCCTGTATGCCTGAAGCTGAATGGACGTCGCCTTCGTGTACACCTCGAGAGCCTCTCCGCTGATGGGAGGGACAAAGCAGTTTCCGTCTTTGACTTCCACGTAGCGCTGGCTTACCTGCTCCGAATTATAAAACGGATGAGAATGAAGAAACGACCAGAGAAACTGGCGCGAGACGTCGGAGAGCTGGAACTGGAACGTAGCGTGCTGGAAAGTGGTGTGATGCCCCGCCTCGTAAATGCTCTTGGCGAGATATTTGTATTTCTCCAGATCGACGGCGTCGTCTTCAATTATCCCATTCGATGAGTAACAGGTTCTCGCCGTAGCGATCACGTTCCTGAAAGCATTGGGAAAAGCCTTAACCAGTTTGACCTGCGGCGGTCTTGCAACGCCGCTGAGAAATCTATCTTCAATCCGGATTGTCTCTTGAGACATCTGGACTCCTATGCAATTCTCTTTATGACAACAATTGTTTTATCGTCCGCGTAAGCCGACGACGCTGAAAACCTCTGTACCGAATCCATTAGCTCGTAACAAATCTTCTTCGGTTCATACGCCGCAAGTTCGGCCAATTTCGACTTCAGTTTTTCTTCTCCGTAAAGCGCAAAAGTGCTGTCGGTCGCCTCGGAAACTCCGTCGGTATACAGGAGAAGG
The DNA here is from genome assembly GCA_021796055.1 of Bacteroidota bacterium. The sequence continues at coordinate 8,571 of JAJYOS010000073.1, read as the reverse complement.
ACATCGTCCTTCTCGAAATTAATGTTTCCTATGCGATACCTCGCGTTCGGCGCGATTCCGAGTGCCGGGCCGGTGGTCGGGATCAGCGAGACTTCTCCTTTTGATTTTCGGTAAAAGATGGGGAGGTTATGTCCCGCATTGACATAGAGAAATAGCCCGCTCTTGCCGTCCGTGAACTCGCCGTAGAAAAGCGTCACGAAACGTGAGTCCGAAAAAGTCCAGTTTACCAGGTTGTTGACCTTCTTTATGAGCGAGGCCATGTTCGTCTGGAGTTCCACGCCCATCTTCAGCGCACCCGACACGTAGAGCGCCTCGACCGCAGCGCTCAGGCCTTTGCTCGCTGCGTCTCCGATCGCCACGCCGAGCCGCTCACCTTCCTCGCCCGCAGGGAGATAATCGAAGAAGTCTCCTCCGACAACCCGCTCAGGAAGAGATACTCCGAACATCTGGAACGCCCCATATTTCTGTTCGTGGTCGGGAAGGATGCTTCGCTGGATCTCGCGCGCCTGATCCATGTCCTGTTCAAGCTGCTTTGTCCGGGCGAGCGCGTGACGGGTACGGAGAACGGCGGTGACCGCGCTGCCGATCACATTGAGTGTGTCAAAGAGTTCCTGGTCTTCCTTGTCGGTGTTGAAGGCGAGAATGTACTGATAAAGCGGGATCCCTTTTACTTTTATTTTGTCCCCAACTCCGGTCGCCGAGTACTTATCTATTCCCTCTTTCCGCAGGTCCGCGTTTCGCTCCGGGCTGAGCAGCGTCTTCTCGTTCCCGATTTTCACGAAATCCGGATACTCTGAAACCTTGATCATGTAGTTTTCGGCAATCGATCTCACTTTTCCGACTTGCCTGACGAGGACGTACGCGTTCCGGCGCGGGATCAGTTTCCATATTCTCCCGCCTTTTATCCTGATCTGGTCGGAGCTCGCGATCTGCTGAACGACGCTGTTCAGCAGCTCTTCGTCCGTTCTGTAATCCTTCGATGCGATCTGCTCGATGGCGTGGAATAACTGCCTCTGGTTCATTCAGTAGCTGATCCTTCTCCATCTGTCAACAACGCCGTCGAGGTCAACAGCCGGCGGCAATATGCTCCACTTCGTGTAGAAGTCCACGTCTTTACTTTTCGGAAAAGGATCCGGCGGATCTATCTTCGTGCGAAGTGGAAGTATACACGCGTCTCCGAGAATCAGCGCCTCACCCTGTTTGAGTGCCGGAATGATGTCCAGTAAGTCGGCCATCGATTCGGGAACCAGCTTCGCGATGTAGGCCTGGTCGTCTGGATTGGAGAGCCGCATCGCTACGTAATTGCTGCACTGCGAGAGAATCGATTCCGCCACATCTATAGGCCTCTGGCTGACAATCATGCAGCTGACACCGTACTTTCTTCCCTCTTTAACGACACGTTCGATTGTGCGGCGCGATGTCTGAGAGGAACTTCTCATGTTCAGGTAGTTATGCGCCTCTTCGAGGACGAGAAGTATCGGGAGATTTGCACGATGCGGGTTCCACATATTGAAATCGAACACGAGGCGCGCCAGCAACGAAGCGAGTGCGTTTATTACTTCAGGCGGGACGTTGCTCAGGTTCAGCACTACGATAGACTTGCCCGACTTCAGACCGAAAAGAAGCTCCAGGAACTGAGAAAAGGTCTCCGTCGTCTTGAACTTCTTCGGTTTGAAAAGGAATTCAAATCTCTTGTCGTTGAACTTTGAGTCGAATTTGAAAATGAATCTGGTGAAGTTGCCGTAGAAGGGTCCCTCCTTCCCGTTAGGGAGCCTCTCGGTGTCGAGAGCCTGCATTTTCACCTTTATATCGCTGAGGTCGAAATATACCGGCGAGTCGACGGTAATGGAGTCCTTGTACTGCAGGTTCTTTGCCCGTCTGCTGTTCAGTATTATTTCGGACATCACCACCGTCTCGCTGCGTGCAGCCGGGTCATCAGGGTCGACGAAAGTCTCGACCAGCTCATCGAAGTTCATGGCCCAGTACGGGAGTTCGAACTCGCCGATGTTCACGCGTTCGGCAAGCTCGCCGAATGCCTCACCGTATTCATCGTGCAGGTCAAGCAGGATAATTCTCGCACCAGGCAGTTTCGCGACTTTCTGAAGTATGGAAGCAACGGCGCACGACTTACCGGAACCGGTGGCACCGAGGACCGCAACGTGCCTGCTGAAAAACTTGTCGGGATCTATATAATTTTTCTTTCCCTTGAGGAGCGAAATCTCTCCGAGCGAGAAATCGAACCGGCGGTGTGTGTTGAAGATGAGGTCCAGATCGCCCTCCGACGGTATCTCGACACCCGCGCCCGGATAAGGAAGTTCCTCGGTACCCCGTTCGAACTTTCCGCCGCTGAACTTCCCGAAAAGGTTCGCGGTAAATCTTACGATATCACCGGCCGTTAGCTCAAGCGACGCTACAACGCCCAGAATCTTGCTCTCCGGCATTTTTATGGAAATGTACGAGCCGACGCCGAAGTTTTCTGCAGCCGTCGTTTCACCGATGACGCTCGCTCCGCGGACCGCAACCACTCTTCCGGATGGTTCCATCTGTCACTCCCTTTCTATAATCTTCTTGAATTCCGCAATCTTGTTGATGGCCTCGACGGGTGTGAGGTTGTTGATGTCGACGCTCTCGATCTTCCGGCGAAGCTCCTCGTCACCAAGCTGGAACATCTCGATCTGCAGGTCGCCTTCTTTGCTTCTCGGTGCAACCCTGCGGGGCTTCGGCATTCTTGAATCCGGCTGCGACGAACGCGCGGCCTCCGTCGCGGAAAGCTCGAACGACTCAAGGTTTTTCAGAATCTCCTTCGCCCTCGACGTCACCGCCCTCGGGAGCCCGGCCATCTCAGCAACATGGATCCCGTAGCTGTGGTCGGCACTTCCTTCGGCAATCTTGTGAAGGAAGACGACCTTCCCGCCGTATTCTCTCACATCCGCCTTGAAGTTTTTTACCCGCGGATAAATGTCTGCCAGTTCATTCAACTCGTGATAATGAGTGGCGAACAAAGTCCGTGCGGTTCGCGACGGATTCTGATGCAAATATTCGACTATGGACCATGCAATCGAAACGCCGTCGAAAGTGCTTGTCCCCCTGCCGATCTCGTCGAGAAGTACAAGACTTCTATCGGTGGCGTTATTGAGTATGTTCGCGGCTTCCTGCATTTCGATCATGAATGTGCTCTCACCGGCGCTGATGTTGTCCGATGCACCGACCCTCGTGAATATCCTGTCGACAACTCCTATGCGCGCGCTGTTTGCGGGAACAAAAGAACCGGCCTGTGCCATCAGGACAATCAACGCAATCTGCCTGATGTAAACGCTTTTGCCCGCCATGTTCGGTCCTGTAATGACGGCAATCTGCTCCTTACCCTCATGGAGCACTATGTCGTTGGGGACAAAACTCTCGCCGCTCGGAAGAACTTTCTCGACGACAGGATGCCTGCCCGCCTCTATTTCGAGGTCGAGCGACTCGTCCACAGTAGGCCTGACATAATTGTTTTCGACGGCGACGCCGGCAAAAGAAAGGAAGACATCCGCAAGCGCGACGGCCCTCGAAGTGGCCAGCAGCGACGAAGAGTGAGACGCGACTTCATCGCGCAGCTCTTCGAACAACTGAAGTTCGAGCTTCTGAATTCTTTCCTCGGCATGGAGAACTTTCTCTTCGTATTCCTTCAATTCCTGTGTGATGAAGCGCTCGGCATTGACTAGAGTCTGCTTCCTTATATAATTATCCGGCACACGGGAAAGATTCGACTTCGTAATCTCGATGTAATATCCGAAGACGGAGTTGTAATCGACTTTGAGGGACGAGATTCCGGTTCGCTGCCGCTCCGTCACCTGCATCCGCGCTATCCAGTCTTTGGCATTGAACGCCAGCCCGCGGAGCTCGTCAAGTTCCGCGTTGTAACCTTTTCTTATCACTCCGCCGTCGGAGGCCTGAGCGGGCAGTTCTTCAGATAGAGACTCCGTCAAACGCTTGAGAAGCTGCGCCTCTTCATTTATCCCTTCAGCGATTTCAGGCCAGCGTCCGGAACCCAGATCGCGGATACGGTTCCTGATCGCGGGGAGTTTTTGCAGCATCATGCGCAATGCACCGATGTCACGCGGGGTCGCCCGTTTGGTCGAAATCCTTGCGACCAGACGTTCAAGATCGCCGAAGTCTGAAAGCAGCCGTGAGAGTTGCTGTCTGGTTTCCTCACCTTTCATAATCTCCTCGACCGAATCGAGCCGGGCATTTATCTCAGTTACACTTTTCATCGGTTGAAGGAGCGTCCGCCTCAACAGCCTTGCTCCCATCGCCGTTTCGGTGCGATCGAGAACGCTCAACAGGCTCGAACCGCCCTCGGAGAGGGTGTCCACAATCTCCAGGTGTCCTCGGCTTGTCCTGTTTATCTCCACAAAACCGGAGAGAGTGAACTCGGAAATGGAAACGATGTACGACAAATTGCCGTTTTGAGTCTCGGCCAGGTAATCGAGCGCAGCACCGGCGGCACGGATAGCCAGATATTTAGATTCAAGGCCGTACCCTTTTAGATTCTGAACGTTGAAGTGATGAATGAGCTTGTCATATGCATAATCGAAATTGAAAATATATCCGTCACGGCGTGTCGTGATGCCCCTCTTCAACACGCCCGATACGATAGGTTCAAGCTGGTCGGTCATCTCTCGTGGAAGTACCACTTCAAGGGGCTCCACTTTGGCAAGGTAATTATCGATCTCCGAAAGGTCGGCCTGGCAAAAGCTGAATTCACCCGTCGCCGCATCGCAGAAGGCAAACCCGAATTCCGTCCCTTCAGTTATAAGCGACGCGAAATAGTTGTTCACTTTTACCGAGTCGTTCGAGAAATTCACGCCAGGTGTGACGACTTCGACTATATCGCGTTTGACAATTCCTTTCGCGAATTTAGGATCCTCCAGCTGCTCACATACGGCCACTCTGTAACCGGCTCTCACGAGCCTGGGAAGATACTGATTTATCGCGTGGTGCGGAAAGCCGGCCAACGGGACATCCGCGGCCGCGCCGTTCGCGCGTCTCGTCAGAGTAAGCGAAAGCACGGAGCTCGCGATCCTGGCATCTTCTTCAAAAGTTTCATAGAAGTCCCCCATCCTGAAAAGCACAATTGCATCAGGATATCGGTCTTTCACTTTTCGGTATTGTGACATCAGAGGCGTAATCGAAGCGCCTTTATTCATCTGATCCTGCTGAGTTCCGTTTTCGCGATCAAGTTAGACACGACCAATTCTGTGGAACGGCTAAGCGGAGAATTCCGCTCTTCCCCACGACGACTGCTGGCACAGGAAAGAACGCTAAGTTCCACAATCTCCTCTCTCTTTCTTGACTGTGCTTAGAATATACTTTAGGTGGGAAAGTTTAGCAAGAAGGGATCAAACGACATGAAACGGTGGAACAATGCTTCCCCGACAAGGCGCTCGCGCGCTGTCGGGAACTATGGATTAATCAAGCGCCCGGGTAACGGCCGCACACGGGGACGTCGATGTGCCTGCAGATTCCTGGTAGTGACGGCCGTTGAGTCGGAAGGTCAGATGTTACAGCAGATCCCGACACCTAATCGTCATTTCGTTTCTTAAATATGTCATCCGAGAGGCCAGTGTTTATTTTATAGTTGGAGTAGTAGACCTCCACCTTCCCTTTTAATTCAGGGGCACGTCCGCGCCCGTGGCCGAACTCCGTCCCCTCTCCGCTTATCTTACTTACATCCAGGTTGACATCTATCTTGACAGGCATCTGGAAGCCGTCGAAGATACCGTATGTGATTTTCGCGCTTGCCTCTCTGCCTGGATAAGGAGCCGTTGCGATTTCGACGATCAGCCAGTCCTTCTTGTCGATGGTCAGTATCACGTTGTGGCTTCCGGTTTCGTCCTGCTTTGGAACGAGCGAGATACGGACGGCTTGATCACCTTCATAAGTAAGCGTGTCCAAAACTGCAATCTCATATTTACCGGGATCGAATTTGCGCGGGTTTATTACTCCGACATCCTTCGGCATGAAGAAGAGCCCTTTGGAATCGATCTTGACCTTGTCGGGCTCCTTGTAATAGATCTTCGCCTCCATATCGGGAGCCTGAACTGCCTTGATATCCATGTGGACCTTCACGTCCACCACATAATCTTTGACAGGATCGAATTTATGTATAGCATTTTCGAGATATTCGGCACCTTTGCCTTGAGGAGAAGCTCCAAGCACCGGACTCCAGGCTGCAAACAATAAAAAAATCGAAATTGCAGAACAAAAACTAACCGGGTGTAATCTAATTCCAGATTCTCGCATTCGGGATTTGGGATTTGCGGAAGAACAACTGCGACGAGACAAAGTCAGGTTCATCAGCTCTTAATATCCTTTCTGACAAATACAAAATATGCCGCCGCAAAAAGCGCAGCATCGTAACCGATCAAAGCCAGCGAATATTTCCCGACCTCCGCCCAATTGATGGGATTGTCCAGGAGGAGCTGCCAAATCCCCATGTAAGTCGTGAAAAGGTAAGGATGCAAAGACTCGGCAAAATCGAACGGCAGGTTCCCAAGTATGAAGGAGATTATCACGACGGCGATAGAACCGATAATCGGCCCGATCGAGTTATCGACAAGCGTGGAAAACAGGAATGCAAGTGATCCCACGACGGACATCGACAGAATAGCCGCGAGGAATGCGAGTCCCGTGCAGGTGGCGGCAACATGCGCCGGGAGCACGACGATGTGTGGTATTGTCGGTTGAAACTTGATCAGATCGCCGCCGCCGAAAAACAGGAGGCCGATGCCGACACAGAGAATTCCCAGGAACAATATGAGGAGCGCGGTGTAGAACAGCATCGCCAGGTACTTTGACCAAATTATCTTCGAGCGCGATGGCGGACGTATCATCAAAAACCGGATCGTTCCCGAAGTAGCTTCCGAAGATACCATATCGCCCGCAACAAGCGCTATCAGGAACGGGACGTGAATGTAGAGCGAGTTCATTATGAACGCCGTGATAACCCAGGCGTTGAGGATATTGCCGGAAACGAGAAAATCGCTGCTGAGTCCGCCGGCGAAGCTTTTCGCCATCTGCGTTTCGTTCACCTTTATTATTACTTCGAGGAAAAGGACTGCAGCCAGAACAACTGCAAACCCGATGTAGGTGCGCCACCGCCGGAAAGTTTTTTCCACTTCGATTGAGAAAAGGCTCATACTTCCGAAGCTCCTTCCGTTATCTTGAGGAAGTAATCTTCGAGAGTGCGCTTCGCGGCAAAGCCGGAAACGTCGATGCCGCCTGTGACAAGGATCCTGTTCAGTTCCGCAGCCCTGTGCGAGTCAATGCGGACGTCGATGCCGTTACCGGTGGCCACCACCTCAACCCACGGGAGATTCCCGATAATTTCGAGCGCCCTGTCCTGCGGAAACGCCTGGACGGTGAAGTACGACGAGCCGCTGTTCAGAAGTTCCGATACGGTTCCCTGTGCAATCAGCTGGCCATGGTTTAAGACGGCCATTCGTTGCGCGACCGCTTCGACCTCGGTGAGGAGATGTGACGAGAGGAATATAGTCGTGCCGTGTTCGCGCGAGAGTTTCAACACCAGCTCGCGCACTTCTTTCATCCCCTGCGGATCGAGCCCGGAGGTCGGTTCGTCAAGTATGACAAGATCCGGTTTCGTGAGAATCGCCTGCGCGATGCCGAGCCGCTGCTTCATGCCGTGAGAAAACGTTTTCACCTTATCGCCGCCTCTCGATTTCAGGCCGACTGTCTCGAGCGATTCCAGGATTTCGCCTTTTGTTATTCTTCGGGTGAGCGAACCGAGAAGTTCCAGGTTCTTGTACGCGGACAGGAAAAGATAGAAGTCAGGTTTCTCGACGATCCCGCAAACCCTCGAGAGGATCGAAGACCGGTTTTCACGAACTTCCCCGCCGAAAATCTTTACGCTGCCGGAGGTCGGTGACAGGAGCGTGAGGATCATCCTGATAGTCGTGCTCTTTCCTGCCCCGTTGGGACCCAGGAAACCGAACACTTCTCCCGCCCGGACGTCCAGATTGAGGTCCTTTACCGCCCATCTGCTGCCAAACCTCTTGCTCAGCCCCGCTGTCTCCAGTATGGTCTCTGACATGATATCCTATTCGAATTCAGTGAACGGTGGAAAATCCTTTTTGTCCAATTTCAATCTGGCCCTCGCAATTCAAAGTCGACTGATTTAAGACTACTGGAAATCCTGTTTATATGTTTCAACACTTTCTGGTGATCCGGGTGGGAGATATACTTCCGAAGCGAATTCGAATCATCGAACGACGACACGAGAGCGAAATCGAAGGATCTTTCGGACCGCATGATGTCGCGGCCGAATTCGTACTGTCGTATCTCAGGAATGATGCCTGGAAGCGAGGCCAGACCATCCTCAAGTGTCTTCATGTCGCGCTCAGTCACTTCCGGTTTGAACTTGAAAAAGACAATGTGCCTGATCATGCATTACCCTCCGGCAGAAATGTGTCGACGAAATCCCTAAAAAGGAAATAGCCGGCAACTATCACCGCTCCGGCACATGAGATCAATCCTAGAACGAACACTACTGTCGACACCGGCTCAGCCAGT